>NZ_JBISHB010000028.1:0-104089 GCF_045064175.1 Pseudoalteromonas sp. Ld20 | reverse complement strand
CACTTTGGTCCGTAGACATCATGCGGTATTAGCAGTCGTTTCCAACTGTTGTCCCCCACCAAAAGGCATATTCCCAAGCATTACTCACCCGTCCGCCGCTCGTCAGCAAAGTAGCAAGCTACTCTCTGTTACCGCTCGACTTGCATGTGTTAGGCCTGCCGCCAGCGTTCAATCTGAGCCATGATCAAACTCTTCAATTAAAAGTTTTTTCTGTTCTCATCCAATAAAGAATGAAGAACCTGCTCAATGAATTCTGAATTTATTTAATATCTTTCGATATTGAATTGACTGTGCCGAATAATTACCGAAATAACTATTCTGTTGGTCACTCAGTTTCTCTTTCGAGAAATCACATTGAGACTCTAAATTTTTTGCCTTGCTTACCTATCTAAAAAGAAATTTAAGCTCGGCTGTTAGAACTCAATCTGTACAAGTGCCCACACAGATGATTGCTTTATATTGTTAAAGAACGTTGCGATTAAAGCGCTTTGCTTTATCTCGCTAGGGCTGCGCATGTTACGCTTTCCTATTTTTTTGTCAACACTTAAATTTAAACTTTCTAAAAAATCTAAACTCAAGTTTTACTCGACTCACTGATTAACTCTTGCCCCGCTATGCGTTGCGCTCTGCCGTCTCAGTGGGGTCGCATTATAGGGCGCGGCGGATTTTACGCAAGCGTTATTATCACTAATATTGCATTTATTTCGCTTTTGTAAGATACACAAAAGAAACTGACATGTTACCCACAAACATCTGTGGATAACACTCACTGTAAAACGATGAAATCGTAATAATCACGATATGAGTTATCCTGAAACATTGATTTATTATTCTATTTTTAAAATCAAACGCAGCTAACAAGTAATATAAAATATCAACCTCAGTAAACAGATAATAATACTCCAGCGATTACTATTATTGGTTTTGGAAACTAGCTAGACCCAGCTCCTCTGATTCATAACGTGTCCCGGTTAACTTTATCAACCAAACACTATCGATAAAAGTACGGCTAAAATATACAGTTTGACCATTAGGAATGTTAGGCATAAAAGACGTTATTGATTGCCATTGGCCATCTGTTTTATCTTTTAACTTCATCGCCGCATTAAAAAACGATCCATCTTCGTTTGCCTTTACCTCAAGTGCTGTTAATTGTTTTTCATCTCCTATTTCTATTAATGCACTCTCGTTTAATAAAGCTAATAGCATTGGTTGGTGAATTGGATCCAATGATTTTAGCGTTTCAGCAATTTTACTATCAATTGCTATCTCATTTTTCAATTTATAAATATCGGCTTTAACTGCAAAAACAGGTTCGGCATTAGTTTGATAACTTACCAATAATAAAGCCATGGAGCTAAGTAATAAATAGACGTGCTTTTTCATAATAGGATATACCCTTTCGTTAGTTTGATAATGCTAGCATAATTTAAAACAGCCCATAAAAAACGCTAATCCATTAATATTCATAATATTCTTTTATTCATTTACATGAATATAAACATAACCTCTATCTCTGGATTAGCTAATTGGTGATAATAACACGGCAACAATTAAGGAGAGAATAATGAGTATGCAATCGCTAGGAATAGAATTAAAACGTCTTCGAACAAACAAAAAATGGACTCAAGCATTTGCTGCTCGGGAAATAGGCATCCAACAATCTTATTTATCAAAACTAGAGAATGGCCAATTCATTCCCTCTCCTGAAGTGATCGAAAAGCTAAAATTGTGCTACGACGAAGTGTGTTTTAATAACTATTTACCTACAACACCATCAACAAACGTGCCGCTGAAAAAACTGCCCATATTAAGTTTTGTGCTGTTTATAATTGGTCTTATAGTTTGGCTATGTGCAACGTATGAAATTTTTTATTCTGAAACCTACTTTACTTATCAGGCAAAACAAGGTGAATTTTTAGCGTTTAATGTTAGTCAGCAATATCAAGGCGAACGCTTTATTGAAGGTGATGTTACTTACCAAATTGTCGGCGAAAGACAAGTTAGCAGGATCGAAAACCGCTTTCTAATTGTAGGTTCTGTAGTGTGTATTTTACTATCTATAGTTGCAGGTGTATTTTCACAAAGGTATAAGTTTCGTAAATTATAAACCCGATACTTAGTTGTTACTTAATTCTAAGAATATTATTTCAGCGCATTTATGGCGCTCTTTCCTCCTCGGGTTTCTCAATACTCAACCCAAGCTACGGCGCTAACACTTACTGCGAGCAACTGAAAGCTGACAACTTACCGCTTATGGCTTCTTTAAAAACAAAAAGCCCCGGCTAATGCCGAGGCTTTTATAAAACAGACTTAATTAAAAATTAAGCTTGTTTAGGACTAGAAATAACGTCTACTAATGTCCAAGACTTAGTCTTAGAAATTGGAGCGCATTCACGGATAGAAACAACGTCACCCGCTTTTGCTGTGTTATTTTCGTCATGTACGTGTAATTTAGTCGTACGTTTGATGAATTTCCCATAAATTGGGTGCTTCACGTAACGTGCGATAGCGATAGTGAAAGATTTTTCCATCTTGTCGCTGATTACAGTGCCTTGAAGAGTACGGATTTTATCGCTCATTATTGACCTGCCTTCTGGTTAATAATTGTTTTTACACGCGCGATATCGCGACGTACTGTTCTTAGCGTATGTGTCTGAGCTAACTGACCAGTGCTTGCTTGCATGCGCATATTAAATTGCTCACGAAGAAGTCCTAGAAGTTCAGCATTAAGCTCTTCTACGCTTTTGTCTTTTAGTTCGCTTGCTTTCATCACATTACCGTCCGAGTTACGAAAGTTGTTTTGAATGGCAGTTTACGAGCAGCAAGGTTGAATGCTTCACGAGCAAGCTCTTCAGAAACACCTTCCATTTCGTAAAGTACTTTACCAGGCTGAATTTCAGCAACCCAATATTCAACAGAACCTTTACCTTTACCCATACGGACTTCAAGCGGTTTGTTTGTAATAGGCTTATCAGGGAACACACGGATCCAGATTTTACCTTGACGCTTTACGTGACGTGTCATGGCACGACGAGCTGCTTCGATTTGACGAGCAGTCATGCGGCCACGGCCAGTAGCTTTCAAACCGAAAGTACCGAAGCTTACTTTGTTACCGTTTTGCGCAAGACCACGGTTGCGGCCTTTATGCGTTTTACGGAATTTTGTACGTTTTGGCTGTAACATTACTCGCTACCTCTACTTAGCACTTTTCTTGGCTTTCTTTGGTGCGCGTTTAGCTGGCTTCTCTTGCTCTTGTACTAGTGGTAAACCACCAATAACTTCGCCTTTGAAGATCCAAACTTTAACACCAATGATACCATAAGTGGTTAAGGCTTCAGAAGTTGCGTAGTCGATATCAGCACGAAGAGTATGTAGAGGTACACGACCTTCACGATACCATTCTGAACGTGCGATTTCTGCGCCGCCAAGACGACCGCTAACTTCAACTTTGATTCCTTTTGAACCAATGCGCATTGCATTTTGTACCGAACGCTTCATAGCGCGACGGAACATAACACGACGCTCTAGTTGAGAGGCAATGCCATCTGCAACTAACTGTGCATCTAGTTCTGGTTTACGTACTTCAGAGATATTGATCTGAGCAGGTACACCAGCAATCTTAGTTACCGCTTGACGTAATTTTTCTACGTCTTCGCCTTTTTTACCGATAACAACACCCGGACGAGCCGTGTGAATTGTTACGCGGATTGATTTTGCTGGACGCTCAATAACGATTTTAGACACAGAAGCCGCTTTCAATTCCTTAGTAAGGAATGTACGTACTTTGTGATCGCCAAAAAGCTGTGCAGAGAAATCTTTTGAACTCGCGTACCAGGTAGAAACCCAAGGTTTAGATATACCTAGGCGAATACCAGTAGGATGAACTTTTTGTCCCATTACTTATACTCCTAGCTATCTGAAACCACAACAGTGATGTGGCTTGTACGCTTAAGGATGCGGTCAGCGCGTCCTTTAGCACGTGGCATAATACGTTTCATTGTAGGACCATCGTCCACAAAGATCGTTGTTACACGTAGCTCATCAATGTCAGCACCTTCGTTATGCTCTGCGTTAGCAATAGCAGACTCAAGTACTTTCTTAACTAATACAGCCGCTTTTTTAGGGCTGTACGCCAGGATTTCTAGTGCGCGATCGACAGGTAACCCGCGGATCTGATCTGCAACTAGACGTGCTTTTTGCGCCGAACCAGAGGCGAATTTATGTTTAGCTAATGCTTGCATTTATCATTCCCCTCTTAACGTTTCTTCGCTTTCTTATCCGCAGCATGGCCACGGTAAGTGCGAGTTGGTGCAAATTCACCTAGTTTGTGACCGATCATTTCGTCAGAAACGAAAACTGGTACATGCTGGCGACCATTATGGACAGCAATGGTCAATCCGATCATGTTAGGTATGATCATTGAACGACGGCTCCAAGTTTTAATTGGCTTCTTTTCACCGCTTTCCAAAGCTTTCTCTACCTTCTTCAGCAAGTGTAGGTCTATAAAAGGACCCTTCTTGAGAGAGCGTGGCATGGCTATTCCTCAATATTACTTAGTACGACGACGTACTATAAATTTATCCGTACGCTTGTTCTTACGCGTCTTAGCACCTTTAGTCGGCTTACCCCATGGAGACACAGGATGACGACCACCAGATGTACGACCTTCACCACCACCGTGTGGGTGATCAACCGGGTTCATGGCAACACCACGAACTGTCGGACGAATACCACGCCAGCGATTTGCACCTGCTTTACCAAGTGAACGAAGCATATGCTCAGCATTGCCTACTTCACCTAGTGTCGCACGACAATCAGATTCAACTTTACGAACTTCGCCTGAACGAAGACGTAATGTTACATATTGACCATCACGAGCAAGGATTTGAACGTATGCACCAGCAGAACGTGCGATTTGAGCACCTTTACCTGGTTTTAATTCTACGTTGTGAACAGTCGAACCTACAGGCATATTGCGCATAGGTAATGCATTACCAGGCTTGATTGGTGCATCAACACCAGACTGGATTGCATCACCAGCTTTTAAGCCTTTTGGTGCGATAATGTAACGACGCTCACCGTCTGCATATAATACAAGAGCGATGTTTGCGCTACGATTTGGATCATATTCTAAACGCTCAACAGTGGCTGGAATGCCATCTTTAGTACGTTTAAAATCGATTAAACGGTAATGCTGCTTATGACCACCACCGATATGACGAACCGTAATACGACCATTGTTATTACGACCACCTGATTTAGAGTTTTTCTCTAAAAGTGGTGCGTATGGCTTACCCTTATGTAGATCAGAGTTAACCACTTTAACTAGGTGACGACGGCCCGCAGAAGTAGGCTTACACTTTTGAAGTGCCATAATTCTAACTCCCCTTATTACTCGGCGCCGCCGACAAAGTCTAGTTCGCTGCCTTCTTTAAGAGTAACGTAAGCTTTTTTCCAGTCGCTACGACGACCGAAACGTGCGCCAGTACGTTTTGTTTTACCCTTAACGTTAAGTGTGCGAACACCAGTTACTTCCACTTCAAAAAGCTTTTCAACAGCAGCTTTAACTTCAGCTTTAGTTGCGTCATTTACTACTTTAAAAACAATCGTGTTGTTTTCTTCAGCAGCAATGGTGCTTTTTTCAGAGATATGTGGAGCAAGGATCACTTTTAAAAGACGTTCTTCACGGATCATGCTAGCGTCTCCTCAAGTTGCTTAACAGCAGCAGCTGTAATAAGTACCTTGTCGAAAGCAATTAAGCTTACAGGGTCGATACCAGCTACATCACGCGTGTCAACCTTGTACAGGTTACGTGCCGATAAAAATAGATTCTCATCTACTTCTTCAGTTACGATTAGAACATCTTTAAGCTCAAGTTCTTTAAGCTTAGCAACTAGTTCTTTAGTTTTAGGTGCTGCTAGAGCAAAACTTTCAACAACGATTAAACGCTCTTGACGAACTAATTCAGATAAAATGCTTTTGATCGCACCGCGGTACATTTTACGGTTTACTTTTTGGCTGTGGTCTTGTGGTTTAGCTGCAAAGCTAACGCCACCTGAACGCCAAATTGGACTACGGATTGTACCAGCACGTGCACGGCCAGTACCTTTTTGAGCCCATGGTTTTTTACCACCACCGCTTACTTCAGAACGTGTCTTCTGAGCACGAGTACCTTGACGAGCGCCTGCTGCGTATGCAACAACTACTTGATGTACTAATGCTTCGTTAAACTCACGTCCAAAAGTAGCTTCAGAAACTTCAAGACCGCCAGAAGCGTCTTTAATTGCTAATTCCATCACTAAATCTCCAGGACTTATGCTTTAACAGCAGGTTTAACGATAACGTCACCGCCGATAGCTCCAGGTACTGCACCCTTAACTAAAAGCAAGTTACGCTCAGCGTCAACGCGTACTAGTTCTAAGTTTTGAGTCGTTACACGCTCAGCACCCATATGACCGGCCATTTTCTTACCTTTAAACACCTTACCAGGTGATTGGTTTTGACCGATTGAACCAGGAGCACGGTGAGATAGAGAGTTACCATGTGTAGCGTCTTGCATGCTGAAATTCCAGCGCTTAACACCACCTTGGAAACCTTTACCTTTAGAAGTACCGGTTACGTCAACCTTGTTGATTTCGTTGAATAATTCAACAGTAAGCTCAGCGCCTACTTCAAAATCGCCTTCACCACCGTTAAGGCGGAATTCCCACAGACCGCGACCCGCTTCAACACCAGCTTTAGCGAAGTGACCCGCTGTTGCTTTGTTTACACGGCTTGCTTTTTTAGTGCCTGCGGTTACTTGAAGCGCGTTATAACCGTCTGTTGCGTCAGATTTGATCTGAGCAATGCGGTTAGGTGTCGCTTCAATAACTGTCACAGGGATAGATACACCATCTTCAGTGAAGATACGTGTCATACCCACTTTACGACCGACTAGACCTAATGCCATTTTCCTAAAACCTCTCTAATCTTTCGATTAACCCAGGCTGATTTGAACATCAACACCAGCAGCAAGATCTAAACGCATAAGTGCGTCAACAGTCTTGTCAGTTGGTTCTACGATGTCGATCAGACGTTTATGGGTGCGGATCTCGTACTGATCACGCGCGTCTTTATTAACGTGCGGTGATGTAAGTACAGTAAAACGTTCAAAGCGTGTAGGTAGTGGAATTGGACCACGTACTTGTGCGCCAGTGCGTTTCGCAGTTTCCACGATTTCCGCCGTTGATTGGTCAATCAAACGGTGGTCAAAAGCTTTTAGGCGAATACGAATGCGTTGATTTGACATTCTTAAACCTCAATATAAAGAGCATTTAAAAGAGCATAAAAAAACGACCGAAACAATCTTAAAAACATAAGATGCCGGTTGTTGATTTATATCTACGTTGAGTTCCAAATCGGAACTCCTGTTTTATTAGCTTGAAATCCAAGCTTAATGTTCCTTTCAAGTTCCCGGGGGAATTTTGAAAGCCTGCGTATTATAGTGATATTGGTGATAAATGCAACAACTATTTCAATCAACCCGAATGACTGTAATTTATACTGTAAAAAAGGGCCTGTCATCGTGTCGTCATTACTGTGGATTTACTATAGTGAGATCATGCATAGTATGAATGATAATGGTCAGTCCAGTTTTTAATTGTTATTATTCCCCCTTGTTTGCTTTTATCTCTTAATCCTTAACCTTGGTGAGTTGATGCGTATTTTTAATTATTGTTTGAACTTTATCTCAATGGTGACCAACCGCCTGCTTGTAAAAAGTAAGGTGCTGCCAGAGAGCCCTATTGAACAATATGCCCTTAACCCGGCTTATCCCACTTTTTATATCGTTAAACTCAATGCTCGATCTGATTTAGCTGCACTCGCACGCGTATGTAAAAAGCATGGCTTACCAAATCCGACCGAACAACAACTGCTTGGTAATGCCTCATTAGATCGCTTTATTGGCCTACAGAACCCACCACCACTGTTTGGTGACAAGGCAAAGCCTACTGACGCGTTAAATCAAGGTAAGCAAATCATTGAACAGTTAATCGCCAGTGGTGAAAAAAACGTACAAGTCATTCCGGTCACTATTTTATGGGGTCGCAATCCGGGTAAAGAAAAACCAGGTTTAGGTACACTCGTATCACACTCTTTAACGCCTAGCTGGTTTCGTAAATTTTTTGTTTTACTGTTCTCTGGCCGTGATAATTTTGTACGCTTTAGTCAGCCGTTAGATTTATCGCTATTAGTAAACGAAAAAGCCGATGTGGATGAGCTGCCGCATAAATTATTGCGTGTAGCCCGCGTACATTTTCGTCGTCAAAAATTAGCGGCTACGGGCCCTAAAATGCCCTCACGCGAGCAATTATTTAATTCGCTATTAGCATCCCCCACTATTAAAAAAGCTATTAGCGATGAAGCAAAGAGTAAGAATATAAGCCAAGCACAGGCACGTCAAAACGCATTAAAACTACTGGATGAAATAGCCGCTAACTACAGTGACGCGACCATCCGCGTTGCTGAGAGGGCATTAACTTGGTTATGGAACAAGCTGTATAACGGTATCGAAATAAAATACACCGAGCAAATTCACGACCTGACCAATAAAGGCCATGAAATCATCTATATGCCGTGTCATCGCAGTCACATGGATTATCTACTGCTAACCTACTCTATTTATCATCTTGGTTTAGTACCGCCACATATTGCTGCGGGTATTAATTTAAACTTTTTTCCAGCAGGTGGAATTTTCCGTCGCTCAGGCGCCTTTTTTATTCGCCGTTCATTTGCGGGCAACAAACTTTATTCAGCGGTGTTTAAAGAGTATTTAAGCCAACTATTTATTAAAGGCTACTCTGTTAAGTTTTATACCGAAGGCGGGCGTAGCCGGACCGGGCGTTTACTGCCACCAAAAACCGGCATGTTGGCTATGACACTGCAAGCCATGCTTCGTGGTATTGATCGCCCAATTTCAATTGTTCCTGTGTACATTGGTTATGAACACGTTATGGAAATTAATACCTACCTTAAAGAGCTCGCCGGTGATGATAAAAAAGGTGAATCAATATTTGGGATTTTTAAAGCAATTAAAAACTTAAAAAACTACGGCCGTGGTTATTTAAATTTTGGCGACCCCATTTCGGTCAATCAATATTTAAATGACCAGCAACCAGATTGGCGTGATTCTATTCATCCTACGGATGTACAAAAACCACAATGGCTTGGACCACAAGTAGCCACCTTAGCTGATAAAGTAATGGTTAACATTAATAATGCGGCCGCGCTTAATGCTGTTAATTTGCTTGCTATGATTTTATTAGTAAACGATAAGCAAGCCTTGAGTAAACCAAAACTGCTTGCACAACTTGATTTTTATCTGCACTTACAACGCAATGCTAGTTACAGCGCAAAAATCACCATTCCAGATGAGAGCCCGGAAGAGCTATTAACTCACGCCTTAAAGCTAAATAAATTTGATGTAATAAGCGATGAGTTTGGCGAGATCATCGCGATTAACGATAAAGAAAAAATCCTCTTTAACTACTATCGTAATAATATTTTGCATGTGTTTTCTGTACCAAGTTTACTGGCGCTGCATATATTTAAAAGCCATAAAACCACCATTTCGCAGTGCCAAGCATTGATTAACTGCTTTTACCCTATGTTTGCTAAAGAATGGTTTTTGCACGCGCTTGATGAAAATTACATTACCCGAATTTTAGCCAGCTTTGTTGATCAAGACCTGATAGAGATTGAGGGCGACAATATCAAAATCACGAATAGTAATGACTGCTTAGCCAAGCTTGAAATACTTGGTCGTGCGCTGAGTTTAACTCTACAACGCTACGCCATTGTGATTGGCTTTATCCAAACGAGTAAAGGTATTGAACGCGCCGAACTTGAGCGTGAAAGCCAAGTACTCGCGCAGCGATTAGGTACATTGCACGGTATTAAAACTCCTGAGTTTTTTGACAAAAAAGTATTGGTAGGTTTTATTAGTAATTTGCGTGAACAAGGCTTAATTAGCGAAACGAGTAATGGCTTAGAAGGCAGCACTGAATTATGTGAAGCCTATATGCACCTTAAGGCGTTACTGCCAGCACGGATCTGGCAGTCTATTAGTGATATTGTACTGAGCCAAGCACAACACTCAGTGCATGATTAGCGCTGACGCATGACCCCTTCTTGAATCGTTGAGGCAACTAAATTGCCTTGACGGTCAAAGAACTGCCCGCGAACCATGCCACGACCAGAACTCGCACTTGGGCTATCAATAGTATATAAAATCCAATCGTCCATTCTAAACGGACGGTGAAACCACATTGCATGATCAATCGTTGCAACTTGCATATTTGGCTGCATAAACGATACGCCATGCGGCTGTAATGCAGTTGGTAAAAACTCAAAATCAGACGCATACGCTAGTAAGTAATTATGAATGCGCTGATCATCTGGCATTTCACCATTGGCTTTAAACCAAATATGCTTAACGGGTTCCATTTCTTGTGGTTTGAACGGGTTATGAAATGTCACCGGACGCATCTCAATGGGCATTTCGCGGATAAACTTATTCCGAATTACCTCTGGTATATGCTCGGCGTTTTCTTGATAAAACTCTAATGATGAGCGCAATTCTTCAGGTGCAGGTACGTCAGGCATAGTAGCTTGGTGAGATAAGCCTTCTTCAACAGCCTGAAACGACGCCGTCATATAAAAAATTGGCTTACCGTATTGAATGGCACTCACACGACGAGTACTAAAGCTTTTACCATCTCGAATGGTTTCAACATCGTACACTATCGGCTTTGCTGCATCGCCCGGGCGTAAAAAATAAGAATGCAATGAGTGAACAATACGCCCTTCAGGTAAGGTCTCTTTAGCTGCTGAGAGTGCTTGCCCCATCACTTGACCACCAAATACCGCCCGAAAACCTAAATCTTGGCTTTGCCCACGATATAAGCCCTGCTCTATTTCTTCTAGCGTTAATAATGACAATAAATCATCTAAAACTTGGCTCATTTTTAATATCCTCAATCCCACAATAGTTAAATCATACTATACAATGACTCTAAGTAAATCTTTGTTAGGAAACCTTACTATGGCTTATTGGCTATTTAAAACCGAACCCGATGCTTTTTCAATTGATGATTTAAAGAGTGCACCCGCACAAACAACAGCCTGGGAAGGTGTACGTAATTATCAAGCTCGCAACTTTATGCGCGATGATGTAAAACTTGGCGACCTAGTGATGATCTATCATTCAAGCTGTAAGCAAGTAGGTGTAGCCGGTATTGCAACAGTGACCGCTGAGGCCTATCCAGACCCGTGCCAATTTGATTTAAGTAGTGATTATTATGACCCTAAATCAAGCAATGATAAGCCACGCTGGGTGGTCGTTGAGGTCAGCTATCAGCAGCACTTAAGTAAACTTGTTAGTCTTAAAGCGATTAAGAAAAATGATGCCATTACCGAAATAGCGCTAAAAAAAGGTGGTCGATTATCGGTAATGCCGGTCACCCAGGCTGATTGGAATGAGATAATGAAAATGGCGCAATAGAGCGCTAAGCAGTAAGCGTGGCCTTATCCCGCGCTTTTATTCACAATGACAACTGCCGGAATTAACCTTTCGCTTTTTTTCTAGCCCCTTTTTTCTTATGCCCATGTTTGGGCACGATGGCAAAATACATTATCAGTGCAAGCCATGAGAAGAAGATAATACCGATTAGCCAGCCGTTTTTTTCGTGGCCTTGAGTGCGTTTAGTATTGAGAACGATCACTACAGGTAGAATATAGGCACTCAATACTAAAATTAAAAACGCGACTTCATCCATTACTTAGCAAGCTCTTGCCAGTTAACTTCACTGCTTAATACGCGGTCAACAGCAATGTAATGCAAAATATCGCCACTATTCACAGGGTAAGCAAGCGGTGGATTTAAATCCATATTTTGTGCGCTTAAGTTATGTGCTACACCCAATAAAATAGCATCGTGATCGTGTTTAAAATGGTGAAAAAGTTTACCGAATTCCATGGTATTTAAATCTTTTGGTATCGTTAAGCTAAACTGTGTGTCGCCATGTAATGTAGATAGTAATTCTTCTTGCACACGACTAGACCCTGGATCTTGCATTGAACGCACTAATATTTCAGCTGATTTAGCACTACTACATTCAACATTACCGCAATGCTCTAACAACATTTCAATTTTACTCTCGTCATTAAAGTGTGCGCTGATATGGCAATCACCTTTGACTAGCTTGCTTATGCGCAGTGCGGTAGTAAATGTTTGATCGTCATCTTGACCATCAATAATAATTTTATCTGCCTGCTTGATAGCTACGCGTTCAAGTTGCTCGCAATCTGTAAAGCTTGTTAAACGTGCAAAATCAACATGAGCATTGGTTAAAAATGGGTGCTCCATAGGCTCTGTTACCGCAAGTAAAATACGTCGCTCAGTGCGTTTCTGGTCAGCCAAAATATAGTCAACCATTTTTTTTGTGCGCGTTGGGTGCCAGCCAAAAATAATAATATGGTTGTTGTAATGTGAAAAACTTTTATCACCTGTCATAGCGCGCCTAATTAAATAAGTAACTGTTTGCCCTGTTTTTCCTAACAGAACACCAAATAATGCCAACCCAAAAGGGATTTGTAATAGTGCAACAATCCAGCGACCTAGATCTGTACTCGCACTAAAGTCACCGTAACCCACGGTTGATGTAGTCACTATATAGTAATATACAAAGGTGCTTAAAGGACTTAATGCGGATTCTCCGGCAAGAACTAATAGCAACCAAATTAATGCCATATGCAATAATGTGGCAACAGCAACCGCCTGCCAACTTACCTGATCTATATGGCTTCTAACTAACAAAAAAAGTTGTTTAAATATAAAAGGCATGCCACCACTTGGTTAATCCGTTATCAATTACCCGATAAGTTACTGCAATGCTTTATTGAAGGCAATGTTTGTAATATGTAAGATTATTTTCTAGGATGCTTTTCTCAACTGGAACAGTGTAAGCTATACTTAAATTCGTTAACCATAAAGTCGAGCGTATTATGTCGGGTGTATTAGCTTCTGTAGATCAACGAACTCAATTAGTCGGAGAGAACCGTCTAGAGCTTTTACTGTTTTATTTACATAGTCGCCATTTGTTTGCACTCAATGTATTTAAGGTTAAAGAGGTGGTTAAATTGCCACATTTAAACATTATTCCCCATGCACACCCTAAAATTTCTGGTGTAGCGAATATTCGTGGTGAGTCAATCCCTGTTATCGATTTACGTAAAGCCATTTGTATGTCTGAGGCGCGTAATATAGAAGACTGTAATCTTGTAATTACTGAATACAACCGCACAGTGCAAGGGTTTTTAATTGGTAAGGTTGATCAAATCGTCAACATGACATGGTCAGATATCATGCCGCCGCCAAGCTCTGTAGGTAAAAATCATTATCTAACCGCACTAACAAAGATTATACGTGATGACCAAGAGCAATTAGTCGAAATCATTGATGTAGAAAAAGTCCTCGCTGAAATTATTGAATATGAAGTTAAAATTTCTGATGACTTAGTTGATCAAAGTATCGTTAATGAGTTTGCTGGACGTAAAATTCTCCACGCTGATGATTCACCGACAGCACGCAAACAAGTCAGTGATACACTGTCGCAACTGGGTATTGAAATTATTCCTGCTAGTAACGGCCTTGAAGCGCTGAATATGCTTAAGAGCTGGGCTGATCGGGGTGATAATGTTGAGCAAGACTTATTAATGGTGATCACCGATGCTGAAATGCCCGCAATGGATGGATACCGACTAACGCATGAGATCCGTAATGACAAACGGTTGAAAAATTTATTTGTCGTTTTAAATACGTCTCTCAGTGGCAGTTTTAATCAGGCCATGGTTGAAAAAGTGGGCTGCAACTCATTTTTATCTAAATTCCAACCAGACTTATTAGTCGAAGAAGTGCAAAACCGTCTTAAAGTTGTGCTTGAGAAAAAAAGTTAGGCTATTTGCCAATTAACTACTTTCATGGTTAATTGGCACTCTCTATAAATAATAAAAATACTTCTATGCTCAATTCAGTTGCCAAACCGTTCACAAAATTAGTTGAGCGTTACCTCCCCGATCCATTCGTGTTTGTGATTTTATTAACCCTGGTTACTTTTGCCCTTGCCTGTATTTTTACACCTTCAAGTAGCCTTGAAGTGCTTGATGCATGGGGAAGTGGGTTTTGGAACTTACTAAAGTTTGCCATGCAAATGCTACTGGTGCTGCTAGCGGGTTATATGCTTGCAAGTACTGCTGTTATTAATTCAATTCTAAATAAACTAGCCACGTATGCTAACAGCCCTGCCAAAGCGATTATTTTTGTTACTGTGGTGTCATTGTTTGCAAGCTGGCTTAATTGGGGATTTGGGTTAGTGATTGGCGCTTTGTTTGCCAAAGCCATTGCTCGACAAACAAAAGTGGACTATCGCTTACTCGTTGCCAGTGCTTATTCTGGTTTTATTGTATGGCATGGTGGTCTTGCAGGTTCAATTCCACTCACTATTGCTACTACTGGTCATTTTTCAGAGCAAAGTATTGGGGTCATTAGTACTGGAGATACATTATTTTCAGGGTTTAATATTGCCATCGTCATCGGTTTATTTATCATTATGCCGTTGGTTAATCGCTATATGTTACCTTGTGATAAAGACAGTGTGTATGTCGATCAAGCTAGCCTTAGCGAACCAATACCTAAAAAATTAGACTTACTTCGCCCTGCAGATCATATTGAACACAGTCGCTTATTAGGTATGAGTATTGGCATTATGGGGTTAGCATATTTAGTTTATTATTTTGCCCTTAATGCCGGTTCACTTAATCTAAACAGTGTGATTGCGCTGTTTTTATTTTCAGCCATATTACTACATCAAACGCCATATAATTTATTAACCAGCTTACAACAAGCAGTGCCCAGCGGGGCAGGTATTATTATCCAGTTCCCATTTTATGCAGGGATCATGGCGATTATGGTCGACACTGGATTAGCACAACAAATTTCACAAGGCTTTATTGCTATTGCCGATGCTGAATCACTGCCATTGTTGAGTTTTTTAAGTGCAGGATTAGTGAATATATTTGTGCCATCAGGTGGCGGTCAATGGGCGGTACAAGCCCCCATTGTAATACCCGCCGCACAAGCTTTAGGGGCTGATATGCCTCGGGTTGCAATGGCGGTAGCATGGGGAGATGCCTGGACTAACCTAATTCAGCCATTCTGGGCCTTGCCAGTGCTAGCAATTGCCGGCCTAAAAGCCAAAGACATCATGGGCTTTTGTTTAGTGCAATTGATTATAACCGGCGTGTTTATATCGTTTGTATTGAGTTTTTATTAGCTGCAAGCATTATGCAAAGGCGTGCAATATATGCACGCCTTGATCACTTTAAGCACTCTCACTTTGCTGGTCTAAATCCACCAATTCACCCGCTTTTAAATGATAGACCTTACCAGCCATATTGATGGTTTCTTGGCGGTGAGCAATCATAATGCGTGTGATGGGTAAGTGCTGAATTTGCTCACTAATTTTGGCTTCGTTATCTTTATCTAAATGACTGGTTGCTTCATCCATAAATAACACACACGGAGATTGATACAGTGCGCGAGCAAGGAGCAAGCGTTGCACTTGCCCGCCGGATAAATTTGAACCCATATCACCCACCAAGGAATTGTAACCCATGGTCATTTTAGTGATATCATCATGAATTGCCGCATGATGGGCACACTGCTCTATTTTTAAGTAATTGGGTTGTGGGTCAAAAAAACTGATGTTATCGGCGATTGAGCCTGCTAATAACGTGTCATCTTGCATTACGGCGGCTATTTGTTTACGGTAGTTTTTAAGGCCAAGCTGGGTAATACCTTTACCATCAAGCAACACCTTGCCTGAGGTGGGTTGTAATAACCCCAACATTATTTTCATCAACGTGGTTTTACCTGCACCAGATGGCCCTGTAATCGCAATTGAGCCTCCCGCATTCAAGATTAAGTTAACGTTATTTAGAATCGGGGCTTGGTCATCACCGTAACTAAAGCAAATATTTTCAAGGATAAGTTGGCCTGTTACTTTACCCTCATTACTGCCTGTATAAACCATTTCACCGTCACGATTGGCTTCTTGTTGAGTTAGGGCAATATCAGCAATACGGTCTAAGTGTAAGCGCATCATTTTAAATTGAATGATTTGTTCTATTAAATTAGCAAAGCGGCTAGTCAGTTGGTTTTTATAGGCAATAAACGCCAATACCATACCGACCGACAAACTATTACTCATAACCAATAACGCAGCAAAGTAAATCACCAGTACATTTTCCAGACCAAATAACAGCTTATTAAATGAATCAAAGCTGATGTTTAACCGCCCTAAACGGATTTCGCTGTTTATTACCTCAGCATAACGGTTTTGCCAAATGCCTTGGCGCTGCGATTCATTACCAAACAGTTTGATGGTTTGCATACCGCGAATATTTTCTAAAAAGTTGGATTGCTCTTTGGCTGAATTTTGAATCATTTCTTCAGTGGCTTGATGCAGCGGCCGATACAGCGCTAAGCGCACTAAGGTATACAGCACTATTGCACCAACAACCACAGCTGTCAGTTTTAGCGAGTAAATTAGCATCATAATGAGTACGGTAATAGCCATCACGCCATCGACCAGTGTTTCAACAACCCCTGTGGTAATGCGCTCCCGTATTTGTGCCAAGGAGCCAAAGCGCGAGACAATATCGCCAACATGGCGTGACTCAAAATAGTTCATTGGTAGTCGCAATAAGTGCCGAAGCAAGTTCACGCCCATTTGCATATTGAGCAAACTTGAAAGCCGTAAAATCAACCAACTCCGCACCGCATTGGTCACCACTGAGATAATCGCAATTAATGCAAAACCCATAGCCAGTACCGTTAATAACGATTCATCAAAACTGATTAATACTTCATCCACCACCCACTGCATATAATAAGGGGTCATTAGGGCGAATAGCTGTAATACTAATGATAGCGCAATCAGTTTTAGCAACCCTGCCTTTAAGCCCTTCATCGAGCTCCAAAGCTGGGTAAACTTCATTCTTGCTTGTTCTTGTTTGGCTTCGAACTTACTGGTTGGCATGAGTTCTAAACAAATACCGGTAAAGTGCTTGCTAAATTCATCACTATTTAAACTGCGTTTACCAACAGCGGGGTCGTTAATAGCAAACTTAGCCGAAGTACCTTTACCAGACACTTTTGTCAGTACCACAAAGTGGTTCATATCCCAGTGCAATATACACGGCGTTTGCAGTTTATGTACTTCCTCTAATGAGCACTTTAACGCACGGCTTGCTAACTCTAAGCTATCACCCAGTTCAATCAACTGTTGTAAATTCATACCTTTTAAATTCGCCGAAAAGCGCTTGCGCATGGCAGGCATATCCAACTGATGACCGTGATAGCAAGCCAACATCGCCATTGAGGCGAGACCACATTCGGCTATTTCGGATTGCAAGATAAGCGGCACCGACCTAGGGATAGTAAAGTTTAACTTTGATTCACTCATAACATCCAAAAACTTTGAAAATTCTATTAAGGTATTGTTTTAATTAGCAAGTAACACTCAACATACAACTTAGCAAACACCGAAGCTAAAGTAATAATGATACTTGCCACTACATTGGAAATATTGAAGAAAAATAAAGAAAAAACCGAGGACATATAAGCTTTTAACCTTACATAATAGAGGCAAGCTCACTAGTTCTTTGTAAAAGTCGTATTCACTTTCAGTCAGCCTTTATTCAAATTCTTTGGCCGTCAATTTCCAAGAGCTAACAGTTTTACGTCCAATCTTTGTAATTATTGACCACTCAAGCATTGGCCTTTTTTATTGTTGACTAATGACTTAGCATTTAGAAGTCACTCTCCTTAAAATCTATTTATACTCATTAGACAATAAATAGTAGAGTTTGATAAAAACATTTTATATAACTTAACTTTATAAATATCCAAAAATGAAGTGGCAGTAATGAAGCATTATTACCGCTCAAAGCAGTTTAATTATTATTATGAACAAGAAATACAGACACCCCCTGCATCACAAATATCAGGCCCTCAACCACACGCTGGAACACAGCGCCCACGGCATGGTAATTCGGCAGCGCTTTTCCCACCAGTTACATTTTTTAATAACGCAGATTCGATAATATATTCTTTACTAAAATTACTAATATCTTCAGCAGAACTATTTTCTAGCGTTTTTTATCATCTTCTTTCATATACTTCCTTTTCCTTATTGGTAGTTAAAAGTTTTAACAAGAAATCTATCTCCTTCTTATTTTTAAAATTTTTCGGCAGAATATTTTTCAGGAAACTCAATGCCAAGGAATAAAGTACCCTTACCAAGTAAATCATAAACAAAGACCTAAAGCTCACTAGCCATTTTAGGTTAAGTATATAAGGTCTCGAATAACCACCCAATCAATACACTAAGTCATGAAAGCACTATTTGACATACAACAATAGCCACCTTCAAATCAAAGGGTGTTCGCAAACCAGTTAATAATTTCTGTTTGAATCTTTTCACTATGCTCTATCAAGGTATGAGAACCATTGGGATATTCAATATATTTAGCTAGTTTATTTTGCTGTGAAAATAACGTATGAAATAGCCTAGCATGCTTGGGGTTTACATATTGATCGTCTTCTCCATGCAGCATAAGAACCGGAATGCTGGGTAAATCTTGATACCAGTTGATTGCAGAACGATTAAAAAGCTCCTTGTCTTTATTATTTGCGTACTTTGGAATTAACCTTTTTAATACTTGCTGCTCAAACTCAGGCCTTTCTTCTGCTGTTGCAGATAAATCAACTAATGATCCACCTAAAGCCATGCTCTTTATTTTTGCACCGCTTTTTAATGCCAGTAAAGACATCATAGAGCCTCGACTCCAACCAACCGTTCCGAGCTTTTCAATATCTACCATTGGCATTGATTTTAAAATTGATACCAAAGCAAGTACATCTTGTAGCTCTTTCCCACCAAACTCATCTACTCCAATGGCAAATTCTCTATCTTCAGGCCACACTTGAGCACCGCCATACTGACTAGCAATAACAACATTTCCAGCTGCCGCAAGCTGATACGGTAGTAAAAATAAATCCCCAACTTTTAATGTGTGGCGATTCGAATCATTACCTCCACGGTTAAAAACAATTGCGGGTAACTTAGAAAGTTTTTGCACTTTAGGATAAAGAACAAAGCCACGAACATAGTAGTTTTGAACTTTATATATAATGGAAACACAGTTCACTGATGACTTATAATAGTCATACTCTTTCTCAGTAAGCCTTTGCTCAAACTCTTTGTCGGTAACCTTTCCAATAGCTACCAGCTTTTCTCTCCAATTATTATAGTTACTAAATAAACCACTTAAACATTGGCCTTTTCTTATTATTGATTCATGATTTAGTTCTTGAAAACTATTGTCTTTAATAAAAGATACATACTCATTTGCTAACAAGCTTTCAGAGCTCATTGAAATAAATAAAAAAATCAGCAAATACATTTTTCTATACAAGACCGTCATTTTACATTCATCCAAAGTTTAAGAGGGAGTGTGGCAGTAAAGTATTTTACTACCACTTAAAGTAGTTTATTTATTATGGTGGGCTAGAGATACAGAATTCTCCCCATGGTGCACAAATATCAGGCCCACAACCACACGCTGGAACACAGCGCTCACGGCATGGTAATTCGGCAGCGCTTTTCCCACCAGTTACATTTTTTAATAACGCAGATTCAATAATATGTTCTTTACTAAAATTACTAATATCTTCAGCAGAACTATTTTCTAGCGTTTTTTTATCATTTTCTTTCATATACTTCATTTTCCTTATTGGTAGTTAAAAGTTTTAACAAGAAATCTATCTCCTTCTGATTTTTAAAATTTTTTCGGCAGAATATTTTTCAGGAAACTCATGATACCAAGTAATAAAAGTATCCTTACCGAGCAAATCATAGACCAACTCATACTGGGTTCTCTTTGATTCTAGCAAGTCAGTTTCACTGAGCTTTTTATACTTATCCAAATCTTCAGAAGTAGTTGGGGAGTGGTGCATATAGTGGCCAAAAAACTTATCGCAGAAATAAAAATACTCTTTAGTATATAAAATAAAGGTGTGCCACATTTCATCAATTATCAATATAGGAGCATCAATAACCCTGGCCCCTGTAGTTTTAGGTGATGAGCAGAACCACATCCATTTCAACATTTCATTGAAAATTTTCTCAGCCTCAATCCTTTCAATTTTAAATGACTTTTGAAATCCATCTAAAACATTTGCACACTTAAAATCTACGATGCACTCTAAACTTGGGTATTTCTTCTGCACACTCATCTTTATTGTATTCCCCTAATTTGTATACTTTGTTATTTCAAAAGAAAGACAGCTCCCTAAATACCGCTAAATAATGCAGATAAATTAAAAACTTAACTTCAATGTGTAATACAACAAAGCTTGTTATCAGAATAAATTCTAATTTAAAATTCACTGTTAACTCACTCGCCCTTTTAGGCTGTAAAGCGGTTCAAGCAACCATTCAATTAGTGTGCGCTGCTCTAACATAATATCGGCCTCAAACAACATGCCGCTTTTTAGCTCAAACGCTTTACCATAGGCCTGCATTTGTTGCTGGCTGAGTGTCGCTCGCAAACGGTATACTGGCTCTTGCAGTGCAATGGGCAAACGTATTTCGTTTGGGGTAATAAGTGCCTTATCTATGCGGCTAATTTTGCTATTAATAAAACCAAAGCGTTGATAAGGAAAAGCATCAAATCGCAAACGCGTATCGTTACCAAGCGCAATAAACCCTGCCGAGCGGGTAGGTAATAGTAATTCAGCCACTAATTCTGAACCTTCGGGGATTATATGCAGCAGCGGTTTGGCTTGAGTGAGTGTTTCACCCTCAACCACTTGAATACCAGTAACTGTACCGCTATTACTTGCAGTGATGGTGTATTGATAGTTACTTTTAATTTGTGTGAGCTGGTTTTGAATATCCGCTTGTTGGCGTTTAAGACTATTTATACGCAGCGTGTATTGCTGCGGTACATTGGCAATACTAAAGTTAAGTTGACTTAACTGGTTTTCTTGCTGCATTAATAAACGCGCAAGGTTTTGTTTTTCTTGTTTGGCATCTAGCAGGGCTTGCTGTTGTTGCTCGCGCTCAATGTTTGATAAAAAGCCATTTTTATTAAGTTGATTAAGGTTGCTCTGCTGGCGGTTAAGTAGTGCTAACTTTTCATCGGTAAGTTTTAGCTGGCTTTGTAATGCAGCTTGTTCATTAGTCAGTGCACGTTTTTGCGCTTGCAAGTTTAGTGACTCTTGCTTTTGTAAGGTATGATTTTGTGTGATTTCGTCATTAAGCAGCTGTATTTGCATACTTAGCTGCTCAACAAGCTGGGTACTTAAGGCAACCCCTTGGCTATTATTTTGCTGCACAATAATGGTCGCTAATGGCTGACCTTTTATAACGGTATCACCCTCTTGTACAAATAGCTGCTCAATCATGCCGCCTTGGTTAGCAAAACTTTGGATCACCCCTTTGTTGGGCATTAAAAAACCGCGCACAGTTTCTTTACGAGAGTATTCAGCAGTGAATAAGAAGGTAATAACTGCGATAGCCACACAAGCCAGAATAAACACAGTTAATTTTATTGATAAAGGTTGTGCGAGGGTAATAGCCCCCGTCAAACGCTCACTTTGCTGAGCGACAGCTTCCTTTCTAAACAACATCCCTGAACAACCCCTAAATAAACACTAATATAGGGACAATACATATTAAGTTACAAAAAAGCAACAAATGCAGTACAAAAAAACAGCACGACGAACAAATATCAAGCTAGCATGCTGTTGTTATTGCTAACTCGATAAAATCTTCATCGGCAGGCTTAAAATCGCGTTTTCTGAATCAGCAAAATGCATCATCACCGCGACGTGTCCTGCAACGACGAGTGCATACATTACTGCTGAAAAGCCTTGGCCATATTTATCTAGCGGTACTAGGTGTGAGAAGTGACGACCGCGCCATTCAAAGGCAATTTCCAGTGCACCGATAAATAAGAAAAACACGAGTAACATTAAGCCAAAGGTATAGCTTATCCACAATCCAAATAACACTCCTAAAATACATATACTCAAACCTACCCATGAGCGCATTGAAAAGCTTATGCTTTTTAGCACATGACCACCGTCTAGCGGAAGAATGGGCAATAAGTTAAATAAGTTAAGTAATGCGCTGAGCACCGCGACACCTGCGAAAATTTCCATCTCAGTGGCGTAATAAAGCACTACACCCAATACAGAGGTGATCAAACCAAACGCGGGCCCCATAAGTGAGATAACTACATCTTGCCAGCGGGTGGTAATTTTATCATCAGAGACGGCAAGCCCCCCGACAAATGGAATCAAGTAAATCCCTTTGGTTTTAATACCAAAATACTGCATAGCTCTAACATGACCGTATTCGTGGATCACCAAGCACGCTATTAACATTAAAGCGAACTCAAACGTAAATAGCCAGGCATAACCTGCAACTGATGCGCCGGCTAGTGCTACTTTAACCACTTTTGCACTTTTAAAAATTTTAAAACCTAACGCAAACAGTCCAAATAAACCTTGCTTTGGTTTAGTTTTTTCCATTGGGGGAAGTGTCAATTGCTTTGCAAGTTCGCCGTCTATATACAATACCAAGCTGTTATCGAGCACTGCACTAGTATCTAAACCAATTACTTGGCCATTAGACTTAAATTCAAAATAACTTTCACGTGTATTATCAAACCCTATAGCTTGTTGCTCTTGAAATATTTGGACAATTTTTTGCCCTACTAAAACCAAACTATAATCTTGTTCAGCAAGGGTTAGTTGTATTCGAATCATCGTATTCACAGCCTTAAAAATATTACGTCAAGTATACCTATTTTTTTTCGACTATTCGGGTATTTATTTTAGTCGTTATGCTGACACCTAATACTTTATCTACTACTTTTAAATTATAAATAAGTTTTTTCAAGGAGCGAACATGACTAAAACAGCCCGCTGTATACTTGTTGTTGATGACTCAAAAGCAATTTTAGTCGTGATGCAAGCCATTTTAAATGAACTAGATGTTCCACATATAACTACATGTTTAGATGCCCAAGAAGCACTTGAAAAAGTGAAGAAATCACCATTACTGTATGATGCTGTTTTTACAGACCTCAACATGCCTAATATGGATGGTATGGAGCTTATTCGCCACTTAGGTGATATTCATTACCCCGGCGCCATTGTTATTATTTCAGAAATGGCACCAAAAGTGATTGATTTAGCAGCCGACTTAGCCCGTAAAAGTAATGCTCATTTAATCGGTAATATTGCTAAACCCGTGCAATTAACACAAGTGCATCAGTTACTGCAAAAATTAGAACATTTAGCGTGTCATACCGAAAAACCTTCTGAGCCTATATCTGAACACCAACTCCTACACGCTATTAGTCATAATGAAATTACCCCGTTTTATCAACCAAAAGTAAGTAGGGCAACCAACAAGGTAGAAAGTATAGAAGTGCTCGCCCGTATCATAACCCCGCAAGGCACTGTATTTTTACCTGATCGCTTTATTTGCGTGGCCGAACATTTAGATTTAATTAATCTTATTACTTTTCAGCTTTTTGAAAAGGCAACCAATGACTTTATCGATATAAAGAAAAATCTAGGTTACAACCTAAAACTGGCATTTAACTTATCGCCATGCCAGCTAGAAGATTTAAGCTGCCCTGATAAATTGGCACTTATATTAAAACTTAACAACCTCAAGCCAAGTGAAATTATTTTAGAAATAACAGAACAACATGCTTTATGTAGCTCTGCTCAACTTGAAACATTAAACCGTTTGAGAATACGTGGGTTCGATATCTCTCTTGATGATTTTGGTGTTGGCTTTACCAACATAAATCAACTCAAAACACTCCCATTCACAGAAGTAAAAATAGATCGCACTTTAATAAGCCACATTGAAACAGATCAATTTTCACAGGTGATTGTTAGCAGCCTAGTTAACATTGCGACGCAAGGAGATCTCACTATCGTTGCCGAAGGTATAGAGCGCGTTGAAGAGCTTGAGTACCTAGACCGCTTTAAAGAACATATTTTAATGCAAGGCTTTCTAATTTGCCGCCCTAAAGGAAAAATAGAGCTTACCCGATGGGCCAAGTCTTGGTTGCATATGGTTAGTGCCAGTAAAACCAGACGCTAGTTGTCGCCTCGGCCATGCTTGTCTTCTTCACTTAGTAATTTATCATTACTGGCTAATCGTTGTTGCCAACGTTGTTTGGCAACCATTTGCATATTCACTGACTGATCATGCTCATCAATAATATCAAGACCCATTAAAGCTTCTATCATATCTTCAAGCGTCACTATCCCCTGCACATCTCCGTACTCATCAATAACAAGACAAATATGCGTACGTTCGGCTAATAGTGTATGTAATAAAGTCGGTACATAGAGAGTTTCTGGAACAGTGTAAATTGGTTTAACCAGCTTACTTATTTTGTATTCTTTATCTAGGCGATGATATGCCAACATAATGTCATTTTTATGCACAAAGCCAATAATGTCATCAGTGTTTTTATCGTAAACCAATACACGTGAAAAAGAAGCGGCTCCATGCTCTGCTAAGTACTGATCGACAGTTAAGTCTTTATGTACCTTAAATAAAACCGTTCTCGGAGTTATTAACGAGTCAAGTTTGGTGTGTCTAAAATGCAATAAACTGCGGATAATCTCAGACTCTTCTTTGTGCAATGCTCCTGATTCAGTGCCTATATCTGCCATAGCTTCAATTTCTTGACGAATATAAAAGGCTTCATCGTAATTGCGGCCAAGTATATTTGTTAATTTATCAGCAAACCAAACAAAAGGTTTTAATACAATAACCAAATACCTTAACGATGCGGTAACGATAGGCGTTAAAGCACGCCAATAATTTGCGCCAAGTGTTTTGGGAATAATCTCTGAAAGCACCAATACTAGCAATGTCATAATTGCAGATGCAATGCCTACTGCTGTATCTGAAAAAACCACGGCAGCTTGCGCGCCCACACCCGCAGCACCAGCAGTATGCGCTACCGTATTAAGGGTTAAGATAGCCGCTAACGGCTGATCAACATTTTTCTTTAGCTTTTCTAACTGTTTAGCTAACTTTGGTGTTTGTTTGCGCAGCACTACCACATAACTAGGCGTTATGCTTAATAACACAGCCTCCATAATCGAGCATAAAAAAGAAATTGTAATCGCCGTTATCATGTAAACGATCAATAATGTCACTGTTATTCCTTAGCTATTTAATTAGATACACCCAGACTACAGAGTTTAACGTTTCAAAGGTTTTAATATCAAAGTGTTACTTTGCAAGAGTAGCAATCTCTTTTAAAAAGTAGCAACGCAAAGAATAAGCCCCTGTAAAACGCCAAAACGGTTAATTAAAACCTGCATTTTGAGGTGGTTTGAGTATACACCTTAACAACTGTCAGTATTAACCTCAAACTTTCTACTAAAGGAAGATAAAATCCATCGCAGAGCGCTTTTTGGCGCCACTTTCACATGTTATATTAAATTAAATTACCCACTTCAGGCTCAACTATGAACCCTAGATCCATTTGGCTCGGTAAAAAACCAAGCCTTAAAACGACACTCGCCGTTTTAACGTTAAGCACTTTTAGCAGCTCACTATTTGCTGCACCTTTAAATAAAGCGGATATAAAATTTATTGGCCCTATTGCCGCTGATATGCAATTGAAACCATATCAAACAGAGCATCAAGATGCGATTATTAACAACCTTTTGCCTAGCCTTCAACAACCAAAAAAAAGCATCACAGTCTTTGGTGAAAAACTAAAGTGGCAGTCGTTTGATAGCGTAAATGCATTAACATTAGGTGGCTTACAAGCATTAAAGCTAACCGCTAGCGCTGAACGCTTTACACAAGGCACTCTGACAATTAAAGGGATAGAAAAAGCACAGCTTTTCATCAATTCTGAGAAGCAAACTCCCACAAAAGATGTATATGAGCTGGCATTAAGCCAAGGCGATCATCAAATTGTAATAATCGCAGAGCAAGTTGCTAACTGGAATGATGTAGAATTTGATTTTACAGCGAAAACAGATACCCACACACTGACTTTTAGCAGTAAAGAACAACATGGCTTATCTGCTAAACAGTTATTTGATGCACCAACAGTAAGTGCATTATCGCTATCACCTGACGCCAAGCAGCACTTAGTGTCTACGCGGCACTACCAGGACAGCACCGGTAACACTGCAAACACGGTGACTGAACTAAAAGATGATGACAACCGAACAATTTACCGCTTTGAATCTGGCCAGCCTAGTAATGTAATTTGGAGCCCAGACAATAACTACATAGTGTATTTATTAGAGGGTAAATTAAAGCAGTTAAACCGTAAAACCCTAAGCCTAAGAGTGATCGCTGAAAATTTAGATGGCGCTGGCGGATTTTCGTACTTTGACAACACAAGCTTAATTTTCAACTGGTCAAAATCACCTACTGCGGATAGTAGCCTGACAAAACACTATAAAGGCTTACAAGATCGTTGGTCATATGCGCGTATTACATCACAAGTTTACTTATTAGATATTAATACTGGGCTAAGTAAAATATTAAGCCAAGGACCTCTAAGTCACAGCATTGAAGACTTTAATAGCAAACGCGGCACAGTATTACTTAGTCGCGGCACACAACCAATGCTTGCAACAACTCACCCAACCACAGAGCTAATCGAACTTAATATCGCCAACGGTAAAAGTGAAGTTATTGGCCTATTTAATATTTTTAACCAAGCCAAATACAGCAATAACGATATTTATGTTACTGCTGGGCCTGATTTTAAAGATGGCTTAGGTCGGAATTTACCTGAAGACATGCTCTCAAACAATTACGATGGGCAACTTTATTTATTAACCGATAATGGTAAAAAAGCATCTGCATTAAGCCGTAATTTTGATCCAGCAATTGGTCAACTTGAAGTACTAAATAATGGCGATGCAATCGTTAAAGTTACCGATCAAGATACTATCGCTTTGTATCTTTACGATAAAAGTAAACAGCGCTTTAACAAGTTAAAAACTGGCTTTGATGTAGTTGAGCAATTTAGTTACTCAAACAACCGTAGCCCTGCTATTTTAGTTAGCGGTTCTAACGCATCATCACCACAACAATTAAAACAACTGAGTATAAATAAAAATAAAGCAAAAACGCTTTGGGATTCTAAACCAGAAGGTTATGCCAATACTGATATTGCCAGCCTAGACGAATTTAATTTCACCAACGCTGAAGGTGTTGAAATTAAAGGCCGTGTTTACTTACCAACTGACCTTGATAAAAACAAACAGTACCCTGCTCTCGTTTATTATTATGGTGGCACCTCTCCAGTTACGCGTGGCTTTACTGGACGATACCCTTTTAATCTATGGGCAGAGCATGGTTATGTTGTATATGTAGTGCAACCGACAGGTGCAACTGGGTTCGGTCAAGAGTTTTCAGCTAAGCATGTGAATGCATGGGGGCAATATACTGCTGATGATATTATGCAAGGCACGCAAGCGTTGCTAAAACAATATCCATTTATTGATAAAAACCGATTAGGTAATTTAGGCGCCTCGTATGGTGGTTTTATGACTATGTTGTTAGCGACCAAAACAGATATGTTTAGCGCATCCATTGCCCATGCAGGTATCTCTAATATTACATCGTATTGGGGCCAAGGTTGGTGGGGGTATTTATATTCAGGTGAAGCATCTAAAAATAGCTACCCGTGGAATAATGCCACGCTTTATAGTGATCATAGCCCAGTATTTCATGCTGATAAAGTAACCACACCGTTATTACTTTTACATGGAGATTCTGATACCAATGTACCTGTAGGTGAAAGTCACAATATGTACACAGCTCTTAAGCTGCTTGGTAAAGATGTTGATCTTATTGAATACAAAGGCGCAGATCATCAAATATTCGCCCGTGATCAACGCTTTGATTGGTGGAGTACCAAACTTGCGTATTTTGACCAGCATCTAAAAAATGAACCACAGTGGTGGCAATATTTATATCCTAAAAAATAATTAACACTGTTTATGTTATCAACAGGTAAGGGTACCTCCCTTATCTGTTGATATTTACCAAACAATGACATAAATAGTACAGAAATACTCAAGATCGCCCTTCTCACCTTTTACTAATGAGTGCTAACATAGAGCTATCATTAAAGGTAACTAAGATACTATGGCCATTCATGTTTTATTGGTTGAAGATGACGAACTATTAGTTAAGCGCATACTCAACCATTTTAAAGAGACTGAATTTCACATCGAGAACGATGCAACAGGTGCTGATGCCTTAGCCATTGTGCAATCGCGTGTAAATAACAAAACAGCTATTTCTTTAGCGATTGTCGATATAGTATTACCAAAACGTGATGGTTTACACCTAACAAAAGAATTAAACACCCTTACTGATATTGGCGTGATCATGCTATCTAGCCGTGATTCTCAGGCCGACCGTATTGCAGGCCTAGCACAAGGCGCAGATGATTATATTTGCAAACCCGTTGATTTATTAGAGCTTGAACTACGTATGCGCGCTTTATATAAGCGCCTCAAAGGTAATAATCATCATGACGAAAGCGAAGAGTTTATCGAATATGCTGATTTTAAATTACACCCCGATAACCGCACACTAATCACTGCTAGTGGTATTGAATCTAGACTCACTGAGGCCGAACACAAAGTCCTTATTTGCTTAATTTCAAATGCTGGAAAAGCAACGTCTCGTGAAAAAATATCTGAAGAAATTGGCCAACCTGATTGGAGTCCAAACGACAGAACAGTGGATGTGCTAATTGGTCGCTTACGTAAAAAGCTCAGTGATGAAAAGGATCAAAAACGCATTGTGACCGTACGCGGCAAAGGCTACATGTTATCGATTTAATTATAATGTTGGTTGATTGATTGTTATCAGGTAACCGTTTGCAAATTCCGTTTAACAGCGCAGTCAATTAGGTGATCCATAAATTTTGCTCCCCCCCACTTGACAGTATCCCAGCGCAATCCCTAGCTGATAAATACCTATATTCGTTCCTGTCACATAACTAATTGCTGTACTAGCTATCTTTGAATCGACTTCATGCACCCAACCATTTGGTTTAAAAGTTATTTATACTGTGTTATTAATTTTTAACAAAGGAACAACTATTATTTGCAATCTATGCCTTGCCTAAATCGCTTTTAACTCCAGCTGAGACTGCATTTTGAGGTGACTTGAGTATATTTGTAAAGCCGCGCTCATTTTTCAATTCTTATTAATTAATATAACACCCAACACAAGCAGCACAGCCCCAGCGACCTTTACCATAGATACTTCTTTGATAGGGCTATCAAATAAACCAAAATGACTAATAATTATCGCAATCACTATCTGACCTGTTAATGCATAACTCATCACATTGCCAACCCCATACTTTGGGATCAAGTAATACAAACTTGCAACGCCATAAGCACTAAACAACCCCGATAACCATAAAACCCAAGGGACTGTCCCCAAGCTATTTGGCATAAATTCAGCTTGTTCGCCACCCGAACCTTGTTCCTTATTTACCCAAACGTACGCAGTTAAAACAGCAATAATTAAAAAACTCGATAAAAATGCATAGCACGTTGCCAATAAGTTATTCTGTAAAACCTTACCTAACTGCGCATTCATTGCAGCTTGAAATGCAATTGCAGCTCCCGCAGAGAGCCCCATTACGCCTAGAATATTCATAGCCGAACAACCAGTTGATCTTGGCTCAAGCGGTATTTTGACCGTATAGCAGAGGCATCCTTAGGTGATCTAAATCCTATAGGACATAAAATAGCGGCGCTTAAACCTTGATCTGCCAACCCTAGAATACGGTCTATACCCGCAACATCAAAACCCGTCATTGGGCATGCATCTATATTATTTAATGCCGCAAAAGACAACAAGGTACCGAGCCCAATATAGCATTGCTGAGCAGCCCAAATTGCTTGATGATTTTCAGTTTTTGAGAGCAAATCATCACTAATTTGCTGTTTATACAATGCTAAATCACTGACTGATTTACCTTGGCTATTTGCAAGATTACTAATAAAACAATCAATATCAGTGGAAGTCAGTCTTTTTTGATGAGCAAAAACAAGCAAGTGAGAGCTTTGGGCAACCTTAGCTTGCCCAAAGCTACTAGCTACACATTCTGTTCTTAATGCTGGATTTTTAACAATCAATAATTTGTATGGTTGGATACCATATGCGCTTGGTGCTAAACGTACACTTTCGATAAGCCCATGAATTTGTTTTTCACTTAACTGTGAGTCTGAAAATTGATTAACGGCATAACGCCAATTTAGCGCTTTAATGAACGACATATATTACTCCTGCTTTTATACCCCGCTAGGTATATGTCGTCACTTTATATCGATACGTTAAAGCAATCCTTTACATATGTTGAGAACATCAAGTTTATTTAATTTTCTTTTTTATTCGACTCAACTGGGTAGGTGTAATACCTAAGTAACTGGCAATATGAAATTGAGGTAATCTATGTAAGATCAATTCAAATTTATGTAAAAAATGAAGGTAACGTTCAGTTGCCTCTAGTTGTAAAAGGCTAATTTCTCTAGGCTCTTTCTCAATTAACCAATGCGCCTCAAGATAATGTATATGAAAAATCATTAAATCGGGGAATTTGAATAAAACATCACGGTATTGTTGGTGGTTAATTTCTATAATCTCACTGTCTTCAAGTGCTTGAACCTCTAAGTCACTATTTTCATCCGTTAACAGTGAACTCATACTGCCCGGAAAACGCCCTTCTGAAAAAAAGTTTTTATTAAACTCGTCACCATTTTCACCGCGAACAAAAGCACGAAACAACCCCGTGTGGACAAACGCAAAACTATTAGGTTTTTCACCTAAAGAATAAAGAGTTTCACCTTTTACAACTGTTCTGGCTTTACAACACCCTAAATAAGCATCCCAAGCTTGCTGAGAAAGTGGACTGTATGTATTGATTACTCGTTCTAAATGAGCGTAATGTGGCTGCATAATAGTATCGTTTGACGTTAAGATTAGTGATGAAAATACCACATCAGCATGAATCAAATAAGCTTAGTATTTTGTTAGTTGTGCAATCAAACGCTCAAATGCGCGGTAATTAAGAGCCTCTTTTAACTCAGCTAAACTAATCTCATCAGCTCCTTTTAAATCACTGATTGTTCTAGCAACTTTAATTACACGGTGATAAGAGCGTGGTGATAACGCCAACTTCTCACTGGCTTTAGCTAAAAACTGCAACTCAGCCGTACCAAGCACGCAATGTATGCCCATTTCCTTATTATTAAGCCGTGCATTAACTTTACCTTGACGTTTTAACTGACGATTATACGCCGCCTCAACCCGCGCTCGCACCACAGCACTGCTTTCTTCTTCTTCGGTACTTTGCAATTGCGCGCTGTTCAAACGCGGTAATTCTATTTGTAAATCAATACGATCGATAAACGGCCCAGATACTCGAGATAAATAACGCATTACTTGATCGGGAGTCGCCCGCTTATCATTATGGCAACCGGTGGGGCTGGGGTTAAGTGCTGCAATAAGTTGAAACTGCGCAGGAAACTCCATTTGCCTAGCGGCTCTTGAAATTGTTACCGTGCCGGTTTCCATAGGCTCACGCAGTGAATCAAGCACTTTACGTTCAAATTCTGGTAACTCATCAAGAAATAAAACACCGTTATGAGCCAATGAAATTTCGCCCGGCTTGGGATTTGAAGATCCTCCCACTAACGCCACTGCTGAACAAGTATGATGCGGACTGCGAAATGGCCTTTTACGCCAATTAGTTAAATCAATCGATTGCCCTATAATTGAATAAAGCGCGGCGCTAGAGAGCGCTTCGTCATCCGACATCGCAGGCATAATGGTTGGCATACGTTGGGCAAGCATTGATTTACCGGTTCCTGGCGGGCCTAAAAATAGTAAGTTATGACCACCGGCGGCAGCTATTTCTAATACTCTTTTAGCCCCGGGCTGACCCTTTACATCACTTAAATCATGAATAAAATTAGCGGTATGAACTCGCTCTGCGTATTCAATATTCAATGGTAAAGGTTGCTGATTGAGTAAATCGCTCCATACTTCTTGAATTGATGAAACGGCTTTGCGCTCAACACCATGTACTAAACTGGCTAAACTGTCGTTAACATAAGGCAGGAAGCAACAGCGCCCTTGCTCTTTCGCTGCAAGCACCGATGGTAAAATAGCGTTAACCCCACGCACCTCTCCATTTAAGGCAAGCTCACCATAGAATTCATAACGCTCAAGATCATTACAAACCACCTGCCCTGATGCGACTAAAATACCCATGGCGATAGCTAAATCAAAACGTCCTCCATCTTTTGGAAGGTCGGCAGGTGCAAGGTTTACTGTAATTTTATGTATGATTAACAGGAAAAATGATATGTTGAGATTTGCATAATTTAAGGAGTTCAAGAATGGAAAAAATCATTTACCCATATGTCAGGTTTAGTAGCGAACAGCAATCAGGTGGCAGTTCATACAAGCGACAGATGGGCGACATCTTAAACTATGCAAAAGAGAACGGCTATACCGTCAATAACAGCCTTGAGTTAAAGGATTTAGGCTTATCGGCATATAAAGCAAAGCATATTGAAAAAGGATCGCTAGGGGACTTTTTAGATGCTTTAGATACAGGAGTCATAGAATCTGATGGATCTGCGTATCTGTGTATTGAGCAAATAGATAGACTCTCACGACAAAGCATAGACAATGCTTATCAAGTTTTCCGAAGAATCCTCAAAGCCAATGTAAATGTCATTACATTGATGGATAAGAAAATCTACACAAAAGCTAGTCTCAACGATTTGATGAGCATTATGTATTCGTCAATGCTAATGGCTCAAGCCAACGAAGAGAGTGCAAAGAAAGCGGAAAGGATTCTAAAAAGCTTTGATCAAAAAATTGATAAGTTAAACAACGGAGAATCTATTCAATACGTGGGGATTTTCCCAGGATGGATAGACAACAAAGGCACAAAACAAAAAACAAATTTCGTGATTAATGAGAAAGCTAAAATCGTTCAAAGAGCCTTTAAAATGTATATCGAAGGAACTTCTATGGGCGATATAGCAAGGATTTTTAACGATGAGCTTGTTGAGCAAGTAGCAAAAAGACGACATAAGAATTTTACCAATTCTTGGAGTTCAGCCAAGATTAACCACCTGCTTAAAAATCGCTGTGTTCTCGGTGAGCTACGTATTGCAAAGAGTGGCGATATTTATGAAAACTACTACCCGTCTATCATTTCCGTTGATGATTGGGATGTTGTTCAATCAATGACGGCAACAAAGAAAACCAAAAAAGCCTCTGGTAGAAAATCTATTAATATCTTCACTGGTAAAATGTTTTGTGCAGGTTGTGGTCAAAAATATTACTTTGAGACAGATGATAAAATCACGAAAAAAGGTAGAACCTTATACTATATGTTGAAATGTCAGGGTAGGCGTGTTCTGGGCTGCAAGAGTAAATCTATCAAGTATGATGATTTTATTTCATCTACTCCAAATATGTTTGGAATGGTTACACAAAGCAAGAAAGATAATAGTAATGAAATTAACCAGATAAAGGGGAAAATCAGTGAGATTTCTACAGACACCAAGAAGATTGAAAAAGATATAATAACCCTAGAAACGATGAATGAGAGTGGTGATTTGGATTATGCTACTTACCTAAAAGAAAGTTCAAAACAGCGTAAGAAAATCAATGTGAATGATGCAAGAATTGCAGATTTTAAAGCGAATATTGCAAGATTATCAAGTGATAACAAACTAGAGTTTTTTGACAAGACCGATCCTGTTTCTGTCGTAAAAGCTAAGAGATTTGTTAATGAAAATTTTGCGGCATTTGTCGTATCAAGCGACTCAAAGGCTTGCACTGCGCTTTATTCTAACGGGATGGTTATTCACTTTACTTTGAACAATAGTAAGCTTGAGAAAAAAGAAAAGATAAAACCTGTTGATGGTTTTGGTGAATTTTACGAATTGAAAGAAGAAATCCTTAACGCTTACAAGAGTGGGCGAATGGATGGGAAGTTTATCGAAATACTAAAAGCCACAAACTATTGGGGTGTTGAAACACCAGAAAAAGTCTATGACCTTGATTAAGTCACAAAATGCTAATAGGTTCTCTCAAACAAGCGTTTTGAGCAATTTTCTACAAATGCCTATGCTGTTAGCTATGTTTTCCATTTGATTAGCTTTAAATGGATTTTAGAGCCTCATACGCAAGCTCCTTCGGAAAATCAGCAAATTTTTTATGCTTTGGCCTCAGGCCGATAAAAACAAAAAATTGAAGCTATAAATTTACATATAAAAAAAGAATCTATATTAAAAAATTTAAATTAGTTTTGTATATATATTATTAGGACTACACTTTGAAACATTAGCCCCCTGCACTTTGAAACATTAGCCACCTACACTTTGAAACATTAGCCCCCTGCACTTAGTTACAGTTTGACAAATATTTCAATTGTGATTTGATATATTAAAGATACAAAAAAAGCCGCATAATAATTTGCGACTTTTTAAAATTAAACTTCCGCCAAGAAGAATACTAATTATATAACACCAAAATTACAATTTGTAAAGTAAGTATATTATAATCATTATTCCTTTGAAGTTTAAACAACAACTAAAAGGAAATTAAAATGATTGAATACTTAACAATACCACACGAAATTATGAATAGAAAAAACCCACTACATTACGCATTGTTTGACTATAAAAACAACTCTAAAATGAAGTTGTTTATTACAATACTTGCATACTCAACAATGATTTACAGAAATACAAAAAAAGAAGCAGATCATAACTTTAATATAAAAGGTTTACTTTCTGAAAGTAGCATTTTAAATAGAAGAGATTTATCAGTAAGTAAAATAAGAAAATTCATTAACGAATTAAAAAGCCCTTTTTTCTATGAAATAAAGACACTTGGTAATGAAATTAATTTCAAACTTTCAAAAGAATACAAGAAAAACATAAAAGACTCTGGGTTTAATAAACTTGAAATATCTGATTTAAAATCAATATCTGATGTTAGAACTGTAAAGTTGTTCATTCTGACAAAAATAAAACCAAGCGGCTATCTTGACTTACATTATTTGTTTAAGGTATTAGATTTAAACACAATAAAAAGAAGAGACAATAAAATAGCAAAAATAAAAAAATCATTTAAATCAATAAATGTTGAAGCTGAATATAAACATCCTGCAAATCAAAATCAAAAAGCTACAGAAGAACATTATAAGTTTTATTATGATACTTATGAGCGTGATCTTTCAAATATAGTGGGTGATTTACAGATTAATTATGATTAGGATTATTGAAAGGTGTTAGTTTTGGTGATAATGAATTAATACTCTTACCTTTAAGTTTTTTAGATTGTGTATGTAATTGTTGTTTATTATTGCCACCACTATTATTACTACTTTTTATTTCTTCAAAAGTATCCTTTAAAGATTTATTTTTATCTAAACAATCACTGATTCTATCAACTGGATAGTCTTTTCTTACACATTGTTGAATGATATAAGATTTCAACTTCTCTTTATCTTCAGTAGCAACAACCCCACTATCATATAACTTGATTAAATTATCATCTGATAATGTTTTATATGTTGTAATTTCTTTTAGCTCATCAATTTTTAAGCTTGGTTCATTCGTTTGAAAAAAGAATAAATCATCTGGATTTTCTTTAAAAGCAACCTTCATACAACGATGTATTAATTCTTTACTATCAGAACTCGCACAAGTCCAACCCGTTTGTTTTGCGAGGTCATACGATAATTTAATGTCGTGGTCATTACTTCTTTGACCAAATGAAATTCTATTTTTATCTTCTGAAAGTTTAAGGTTGAAATTCCTTGGGTATTTTTCTTCATCTTTATGCTCATAATAAATAAAAGTATTACCGTGTTTATCAACTTTTTGTTTGTAATTGTCATTTATACTTTTAATGTTTATTTTATTATTGTTTGAATCATCACAAGACAAACTTAATAAATCACTTTGACCAGTTATTAATTTGAACAACTCTGGATTGTTCTTCTTTATTTTACCGAACGTAAGCATTGAATTAACTTTACCACCAGATAAAGAAAAATCATCACTGATGAAAGTTATGCCACCATTCCCATTTTTCCTGTGAAGATATTGTATTTCTATACCTGAATTATTCAACTTTTCGATGAATTCTTTTGAGCTTTGGTTATTTCTATAAGTATCATTTATTGATTTTTTAAAATCATCAATACTATCAAATGAAGTTTTCAATTTAGTTTCTTTGTCTTTTATTGCTGAGATATCACCATTTTCTCTATCAATACTCGTTTCCAAATTCTTATATTCATTAGATAAAGATTCTTTTTGTTTATTCGCTGATTTCTTTTCTTTTTTAACTTTTGATTTTAATTCTCGTAACTTTCTATCATTAACTGAAATATTTTCAGTTAATACATCGTTATCAGTTTTAAGAAGTTTATTAAAAAACCCTAAATTATCAATCTCATTAGTATCATTTTTTATATCTTCATTTATTTCTGAAATTGAATCATTTAAATCATTAACCGTATTATTTGCATTGTTGGTTAAATTTGTGATGTCATTTTGAACAACTGATTTTTTATCTTCTAATTTATTTACTTTATCTTTGTGAATTTTAATTTTACTAGAGTATTTATTTTTAACTGTTTTTTGACCATCTTGTTTATGTTTTGGAATGTAAGTCCTTTTTCCATCAATAATAAACCAATTATTTGGATCATTTTTACCTGTGAAAGTTAGCTTATATTGCTTTTCTAATTTTTGCGCTGCACGCTCCATTTTACGCCCTGATTGGACTTGTCTTTGATACTTTCCCTCATCATCGTGAAAGCCTCTGACAACGTGGAAATGGGTCTTTCCTGAGTCTGTCTGAGGGAAGAGCATAAAAGGAGTTTCATTAAACTTGGGATCGTAAAGCTCACACGCTTCTAGTGCTAGTTTTTGAAGTTCTTCAAGCGTATGTTTCTCATCGTCCTCTTCTGAAAAAGAGATCATAGAGTGTTCGTATAGGTAGGACTGACGGGAGTTCTTAGATAGCTTTGAGTTAGCTTCAACAGACATAACAAAACTATCTTTTAATCGTTTATATTCGTCTCTATCGTTAACGTTCAAACAAAAGCCACTGTTTGACTCAACACCAATCAGTCTTGGGTTCTCTGGGCTGTTCAAGCCTTTCTTATCGACTGAATTATATCTAACTGTTCCGTGTAATCCCCTTAATGTTTTTCCCTCATGTAATACTCTAAATACTGCCATTCTATAACCTCTTTTTTAATATCTTAACATTCTTTGTTAAATACCTTTTTGCGTTGATTAAAACCAAATGATTATGTTGAAACTTTTTAATTTCCTCTAAAGATATACTATTTTGTTGATTTGCAATTTTTGCCATTTGATTTAAGTTTGTAGAATATTTAATTAATTCATTCATTAGTTTCAAACAGTGACCATCTTCATCAACAAAGACTTTTTTTACTTCTGTTCCATTTTGGGACATATAAGCCAAGATAGTTTCTTCAAATGTTTTAAAATTTCCAAGTTCTTTTAATTCTTCCAAATGATTCTTTGTTTCTATTGAAAGTCTTAAATGCAAACTTGTTTTATTTGGATCTCGTTTTTCTTTTTTCATTTCTCACCTCATTATTAATTTTATTTTTTATTTGTAATTCTTCTTCATCGTTTGCATTTATCAGCATGATTATTATTTCAAGATGTTTTAATTTAGATGGTAAGTATTCTTTTTTATACATAGTTTCTTTCATGTTTTTTCTCCAAATGTAATGCGGATCCTTTAAAATTAAATAGTCGATAAACCAAATGATAATGCGGTAGAGACTGTTTAATTCAAATAGAGCTTTAAGCGAATATTTGTATATTTATCGTTAGATAAATCAAGTAAGTGGGTTCCCCACTTCCTACTTGCAATATAAGTCATATATATAATCTTTTTATCATTCATTAATTACAAGTCAATTTTTATCATCTTGCTTTTCCATAAAATAGTGGTATGTAAATTAATAACCAACTGATGAGAGGATATTAAATGGGTGATATTAAAGTAATTAAAATAGAACATTATAACTTTAAGGCAAGCGCAAAAGAATTATTTGAAAAATTAGCCGACAATGAGGAATTTGATTGTGATGATGATGAATCTTTTAAATATTATTTTAAAGACTTTGAAGAGTATTATAATGACGGTTTGACAAAAGTTTATTACAATCAAGAAATAGAACCTGATGGCGATAATTGTTTTACTATTAATAATGAAGTTTTGTTTTATTCGGTTTTTAATGGTTGTTTATGTTTTGATTCTGGTGAATATTATCGTTGTTGTGAAAACATAGAAAGATATTTTGAAGATTTTAGAAATGAAGGCGCAATAATTAGAAGTGGATACGATGCTTTTTTAAATATAATACATGAGGACTTAAGATTAATTGACACTGAAGAAATATATATATTAGAAGTGAACTCTTATTAATGATAATCATTTGCAATATGCGATAATGGTCCCAATTTTTGGCCTTATTTGGTAATCTAACTCATTTTATGGAGTTAGATTATGGATACTATAGATCCTAAAATTTTAGAGCTTGCTAAAAAGATTACTGCAAAACGTGCAAAAACAGTGATAGATCACATTATCGCTCACGGCTCTGTCTCTACAGAAGAGTTAAAGGATATATACGGTTATGACCACCCACCAAGGGCGGCAAGAGATGTGAGAGAGAATGGTATACCTTTAGATACTTTCAAGGTATTAGATAAGCAAGGGCGAAAAATTGGAGCTTACAGGTTTGGTGATCCTAGAAAAATTGAAGGTCATAAATTAGCAGGTCGTCAAACTTTTTCTAAACACTTAAAAGACACACTTGTTGCAATGTATGGAGAGCGTTGTGCCGTATCTGGTATTGCATTTCAAGGTAGATACTTACAAATCGATCATCGCATACCTTATGAAGTTGCTGGTGATGAAGTTGCCGAAGAAAATACCCCCGACAAATTTATGCTTTTAAGTGGTGCAGCACAAAGGAAAAAATCTTGGGAGTGTGAGCAATGCCCTAACCTTAAAGGGGCAAAAGATAAGGCTATCTGTAGCTCTTGTTACTGGGCTTACCCTGAAAATTATGATCACGCAGCAACGAGACCACTACGCTTACTAAACCTTGGTTTTAGTGGTCAAGATTGTGAAGTATATGACCACCTTTTAGAAGAAAGTAAAAGAACAGGACTTCCTATTCAAGACTTGGTTATACAGCGATTAAAAGGCTAGGTTCAATCTTTTGGACTAATGCTGGTGATAGGTAGAGGGATTCAAAAGTCTTGTCTTCTCTACCTAAAAGTATAGCTTGAGAAGATCTTCCAGCATCTAGCATAACTTTTTTTAAATTCAAACTATCTGGTAAATCTTTACCATATGACCTATCACCGCAAACACCATCGAATGAAAGTATGTAAGGCACATTACGATTATTCAATTCTTCCATTTCCGAAATTAACTCATCAATTTGCAGAACAAAAGCATACCTTGTGTCTTTTTTGGTACTAGTTCCTTGCCAAGGTGGATCCATATAGATTAGGTCATTGCTTGTGGCTTTAGCTGTTATGTCTCTAAAATCCTGACTATACACTCGACTCTTGCCTTTTAGCACAGTAGACGCTCCAAGAATGTTGGTTCTCATCTTTTTAGGAGCCGTTCCTTTTCTTCTCTTGTCAGGGCCTTGATTGAATTCACCGTTTGAATTGAATCTAATAGCATTTTTGACACATCTAGCAACCAGATATAAAAATTTTATTGGATCAAGGTCTTGGTTAAACTCTTTTCTTACATCCATATAGTGCTGGTAGGAATGCGAGAGTAATTCAACAGAATCATCTAACGGAATTTGACAGTTCCAAAGAGATTCATATCTATCAGAAGCTAGTTCTGGGGTGTTAATAATTAATTCCCATAAATCCATTATTGGGGCGAATTTATCATTAAGAACATACTCTTTCGCCAAGTTTTGGCTTGCCGCTGCCAAGGTTATAGCTGCTGAACCTGCAAACGGTTCATAAAGTGTATGTATATCTACCCCATCCACATATTGAAGAATAGAATCAGCAAGTTTTCTTTTACTACCTTGATAAGGTATTACGTGAGGGGTAATCATTAACATTCACCTTGGACCTGTATGTAAACACAGTATACATAGATTTTTGTGCCAGTATACCAAATCCAGTAGAGATTGCGCTATATATAGAGGGAAGCATAAAACTATTCCTGTTTTTCTTTCATAGCATAGTTATACGTTGATCTGGAAAACCAAACTGAGAGTTTTCAAGGGCACTGCGCACCCTATCTTTAGCCTCTTTTACCGACGCCTCTGGTAAACCAACGATATGAAAAGCCGGTAGACCGTTTCCCAAATGAACTTCAACCATCACTTCAGGTGCTTGAATCCCCACTTGAGCGCGAGAATATATACGAGCTAATGACATTTCCTTTGTCCCTGTAATATTGTTTTATTACAGTCTAGTCAGGATATTTAAAAATATGTAGTGTCAATTGCCACTTCATTGCTGCTAAACGTAATATTAGCGTTGTTAACATCGCAAGCACCATGGCCATTTCGGTCATGATTCCAAACGCGATACCTTGGGTATAGACGATTCCACCAGCAATACAGGTAATAGCATATAGCTCACCTTTTAATAACATAGGTATATTGTCCGCCAGTACATCCCGGATCACGCCACCAAAACACCCTGTTATCATCCCCATGATAATCGCCGTTGTTGCGGGCATGCCGGCCAAGAGCGCTTTTTGTGCTCCCATAACCGCAAAAAAGGCTAAACCAAATGCATCAGCCACTTGTAGATGATAATAAGGTATGGATTTTTGCTTGTTAATAAAGCGCGTTGTTATAAAAATCGATGCAAAAATAGCGACAAAATAACTTTGATCGTGTAGCCAAAAAACAGGCACATCCAAAATCAAATCACGTAACGTTCCTCCACCCACCGCTGTCACCGTCGCCAGTACAACGACACCAAAGCCGTCCATTTTTTTATCGTAGGCAATTAAGGTGCCTGACACAGCAAATACTGCCACGCCGATTAAATCAAACCAATGGTAAAGTTCAGTCATATACTCAAAACACCTCAAGATGCGAATTTAGATACCCAAACGTGCTAAACGACGCTGTTTTAGCACAATATACCCAAACCACCTCAAGATGCGAGTTTCAGTTGGAATTAAAAGCGATTTAGGCAAGGCATTGATTGCAAGTAATAGTGGTTCTATTATTAAAATCAATAACGCAGTATAAATCGCTTTTAAACCAACCCGTTGGGCGTTTCACAGAGACTTACTCTCATCGTTGTTCCTTCTTAAAAGGGACGGCCATTCCTACAAAGTAACGCCTTGATATTAAGCCTCTGTGAAACGCTGAATTCTGCATCTTAAGGTGGCTTGGGTATAAACTCTAAGTTTTAAGTTAACTTTAAATTAACCTACATTTAAACTAACTCAATAAGCGCTGCGATGTTTGTAGTTGCCTATAACGGACTATCAATGTAATGCCACGAAGTAACATAAAGCAGGTCATCGAAAACCATAACCCATGGTTTTGCCATTGCTGAGATAACAAAAAAACACCAAAAAAACCGAATAGCGCTGAAAAAACCATCGTGTTACGCATGTCTTTTGCGCGAGTTAACCCAACAAAAATACCATCAAACAGAAAACAACTCATTGCTGCTAGCGGTAAAATTATTAGCCAAGGCAAATATTTTTGGGCTTCACTAATCACTTGCGGAACATCCGTTAATAACGTGATTATCTGCCCGCCGAATAATGCAAAAAACACGCTATAACATAGGGCAAACAACATTCCCCAAAAAACACTTATACGCATCCATAAATTAATACGCCTAACACTATTTTGCCCTTTCGCCTGGCCTATTTTTGCTTCACTTGCGTAAGCGATACCATCTAGTGCAAAACTAACTAACATTAAAAAGTTCATTAATACTGCGTTTGCCGCAAGCGTCACATCACCAATGCGAGCACCATAAAAAGTCATAAAACTAAAACACAACTGCAAAATCAGCGAGCGAATAAAAATATCACGATTAAGACTTAATAATGCCCACATTTTTTTACGACTAAACCAACCACCAACAAATAAAGGCACTGACATTTTATTTGCTAATCGTATGACTAAAAATAATGCAAACACTAAGGCAATATAATCAGCAATCACCGAAGCCCATGCAGCACCAGCAACTTCCCAATCTAAAAACACGACAAAATATATATCTAATACGATGTTGGTAATATTAGTGACGAGCAGCAAATAGAACGGCCCTTTACCATAATGAATACCAAGCATCCACGCTAGTAACACCAAGTTACACAGCGCTGCTGGTGCGCTAAAAATACGAATATAAAAGTAACTATAAGCTTGTACTAACACCTCCTCACTGGAACCAGACAGGTAAGCGATTACATTTTTCATTAATGGGGATAAGGCAATTAAAATGAAAGCAACAATAAGCGCCAGTACTAAACTACGTTTTAGTAACCCAGCTAATTGAGCATAGTCCTTTTTACCATAAGCTTGTGCCACAAGGCCTGTGGTACTCATTCTTAAAAAGCCTGCTAGCCAAAAAAGCAACGAAATAATCGTGGCTCCTAGTGCTATACCAGCAAGATAATGCGCACTACCTAGATGGCCAATTACTGCTGTATCAACAATTCCTAACAATGGCACGGTTATATTTGATAATATCATCGGACCTGCTAACAACAGCAAGCTTTTATGGTGTGCCTTATGACGTTTAAGAAATTTTTTCACAGTGTACTATCGGTCCTATTTTGTCTGTCTTTGCCTGCGCAAAGTGCAGTTATTTTGCAGTATCACCATGTCAGTGAAACTCTGCCAGCGGTTACAAGTGTCAGTGCTGATACTTTTACCGAACATCTTACTTACCTGCAAGAGCATGATTTTAAAGTGCTCCCACTCAATGAACTATTAACTCGCTTGCAACAAGGCGAAAGTTTACCAGATAAAACCGTCGCAATTACGTTTGATGATGGATACAAGAATAACTATGAACAAGCAGCGCCCATATTAGAGAGGTTTAATTACCCTTATACTATTTTTGTAAACCCTAAACTTATTGATGAAGGTAAAGGCTATGTGATGGGTTGGCCCCAATTGAGAGAGCTCGCAAAAAAAGGAGCCCTTATTGCTAATCACAGTGCTCAACATGACTACTTACATCGTAAATTAGCTGAAGAAACAACAGAGCAATGGCAAGCCCGGATCAAGCAAGATATTTTGTCGTCACAACAGCGCATTAAAGAAGAAATAGGACATGACTATAAATACTTAGCCTATCCTTACGGTGAGTTTAATAATCAGCTGCAAGACTTAGTAACTGAGTTGGGCTTTATTGGTATTGGCCAACACTCAGGAGCTATACACACAGACTCTGACTTTAGCCGCTTACCTCGCTTTCCTGCATCAGGGTTTTATAGCACGCTCGATACTTTAATTACTAAAATGAATGCGCGTGCATTCCCTATTAAAAAGCTAATTTATACTGATAGTGTAACAACTGAGGATCTTCCCCAGATCAGTATCCAATTTAATATGGGGGATTTCCATAAAAGCCAACTAGCATGTTATGTATCTAGTGTTGGACAAGCAAAGCTAAAATGGACATCTAAAGATACAGTGCAAGTACAAACACCAAAAGCATTAGGTAAAGGTCGCTCTCGCTTTAATTGTACTGCGCCATCTATTAAGCATGCAGGTAGTTATTACTGGTTTTCACAACCTTGGGTAATCGTTAAATAACCTATTTTTTGCAAATTATTTTTTAACAGCATGACGCAATAAATTACTCGCGATTTTATCCAAGGAAACCACATCTATAGCGGCATTTAGCTCAATTGCCGCTTTTGGCATTCCCCATACTACTGATGACAGCTCATCTTGCGCCATAGTGTAAGCCCCCAACTCCCTTAGAGACAATAAACCTTTAGCGCCATCACTTCCCATTCCCGTTAATAGTGCTGCTACTGTATGCGTTGGACATACCTTTGCCATCGAATTAAATAACACATCAACAGAGGGGCGATGACGATTTATCGGGTCACTTGCATCAAGCTGGCAATACAAACTGCCATTTTGCAACTTAATACTTAAATGCTGATCCCCTGGTGCTATATAAGCCCAGCCTGGCGCTAGTTTGTCACCATGACATGCTTCTTTTACATTTATTGCGCAGGTTTTGTCCATTCGTAGTGCAAATGACTTACTAAAAACTGGCGGTATATGCTGAGTGATCATAAGCGGCGGACAATTCACTGGCATATTTATTAATACCTCTTTAATTGCCTCAGTTCCCCCTGTTGATGCTCCGATCGCTAACACTTTGGTATTGATAAAATGTTGTTTAGCAGAAGTATCAATTGCAACATTAGCTGGGAGCTTAAAGCTGCGTATCCTAGCACTTGCAGCAGTGCGCACTTTTTGCTGTACTAGCTGCGCATACTGAGCAAATTGTTCAGATACATTAATTTTTGGCTTAGCAACAAAATCAACAGCCCCTAACTCTAATGCTTCAAGCGTAATGGGCGAGCCTTTTTGAGTTAAAGTAGAAATCATTACAACCGGCATTGGTCTTAGTCGCATTAGATTTTTTAAAAAACTAATGCCGTCCATTCTTGGCATCTCAATATCTAATGTAAGTACATCAGGATTGAGCTGTTTGATCATGTCCCGGGCTTGATAAGGGTCTTCAGCACAGCCAACCACTTTAATATCATCAGCTTGATTTAAAACTTGGGTTAAGATTTGCCTTATCAGCGGGGAGTCATCTATCACGAGTACATTAATCATTTAATCCCCTTAGAATAATTCAATATCAGTTTTTAATTCTTGTTTTTCAATATTATGAAGATAGTTCACTTCACGTTTTTCGATATTCTCATTTTGCACACTACGCAGCTTTTTCACATGAGCTTTACCCGTCTGCGGGTGAAACACCACTTTACGAGGCCATGGACCCCCTACATCCTGAGAAACTAACCTCAATCCCTCTTCTTGAACGTATGCCTGTGCAAAACTTATATTACCAAGACCGATATCCGTCATTGTCCGAATAATCTGCCCGCCACCAAAGAGCTTTATTTTTAAATTCGCGCGCGATGCACCATTTTTAAGCACTTCATTAATTAAAAATTCCATTGCCCAATTTCCATAACGGCAATTTAGGCTGTGAGCATTTGTAAGCTCCTGTCCTTTTTCAATAGGCAGCATAAAGTGATTCATGCCCCCAACACCTACTTGCTCATCATAAACACACGCAGCAATACATGATCCGAGCACAGTCGTAATTAACTCATCATTTTTTGATACATAAAACTCACCGGGCAAAACCTTTGCAACAACATTTTTATGCCCACTATCCCAAAACCGTCTTACATGATCGAAGCCTTTTAGTACTGGTGAAAAATGCTTATCCATAATTAAACCTTCTGATACATTGTCTTCCCTAAATTCTTAAACTCTTGATGTGCCTTACTCATTGTTTCAGAGTGACCCAACATTAGATGTCCATCCATAGCTAAAACTTGGTGATAACGCTCAAAAAGCTGCTCTTTCGTTTCTTTATCAAAATAGATCACCACATTACGACAAAAAATCACATCAAATGGGCCTTTAAGCGGCCACTCTTGCAGTAAATTCAAACGTTTAAAAGAAATCATCTGTTGCAGTTCAGGTTTTACTTTAAATTGCTCACCATCTTTACTTCTTAAAAACCAGCGCTTTAACTGACTAGGCTCAAGCCCATTAACATTTGCTGCGGTATAAGTACCAGACTGCGCTTTCGCCAAAACGTTGGAGTCTAAATCGGTTGCTAGAATTTTTACATCCCAATCACGTGGGAATACACCACTCAATACCATAGCTAAAGAATAAGGTTCTTCACCCGTAGAGCAGCCCGCAGACCAAATACGTACTCGCCGCGTATCTTTATTGGCTATTAATAGCTTTGGAAAAATCTGTGTTTGTAGATAGTCAAAATGGTGCTGCTCGCGAAAAAATGCCGTCAAATTTGTGGTTATCGCATTAATGAAATCACTAAACTCTTGATTATGGTGAGCTTCTAAATACTCTAAGTACTGCTTGAAATTGGAGAGCTGCAATGATCTTACTCGCCGCGCTAAACGTGAATAAACCATTTCCCGCTTATGCTCACCCAATACAATGCCGCAAGAGTTATATACTTTTTCTGATACTTTCTTAAAATCATCGTCGGTAAACAAAAACTCTTTCATCACAATCACTCGCAATTATAACAGTCGGAAATAACGGCTATTAAGGGTTTAGTAATTAGCTGCTCAGGATTCTAAGCATTGGCGTGCGCTAATCGCGCTGTACAATAAATCAAATACTTATGTGATATAAAATGTACAGCGCACCTTTTCTAAATCCATATAGAAAATATTCTTTGTTGTTTATTAATAAACTTTAAAATTCTTCCCACTCATCAGAAGGCTCAGAGAAATCATTCCCTCTTGGTTCGCTGCGAATATAACGACTATGTGTGACGGGTGTTTCAGTACTTCTTACGTGTGGGGTCGTCGCTTTAGGCTTTTCTATGTTGGGAACTACAGCCTCTTCTTGGCCTAATGAGAAGAACCGTAATAGCTTACGCATATCATTCGCTTGCTCTGCCATCGACTCACCAGCAGCAGACGCTTGTTCAACCAAGGCCGCATTTTGCTGTGTCATTTCATCCATTTCAGAAATTGCTTTATTAACTTGCTCAATGCCTGAGCTTTGCTCTTCAGATGCTTCTGCAATATCCGAAATCATGCCTGTGACACGTTGCACACAGGTAACTATTTCTTGCAACGTTGCACCTGACTCATTGACCAATTGCGTGCCATCTTCGACCTTATCAACACTATCTCTAATTAACTCTTTAATCTCTTTTGCAGCCCCTGCAGAGCGCTGAGCTAAGTTTCGTACCTCTCCTGCGACAACAGCAAAGCCTCTACCTTGCTCTCCTGCTCTTGCGGCCTCAACAGCGGCGTTAAGCGCTAATAGGTTAGTTTGAAAAGCAATTTCGTCAATCACACTTATAATATCAGCAATTTTTTTACTGGATTCATTGATCGCTGACATGCTGGTTACAGCTCGATTAACGACCTCTCCTCCAAGTTGTGCTTTGTCTCGTGTTTCTGACGCCAGTTCATTGGCTACTTTAGCGTTATCTGCATTTTGACGAACTGTACTTGTCATTTCTTCCATACTTGATGCTGTTTCTTCTAATGCTGATGCTTGCTCCTCCGTACGCTGGCTTAAATCTGCATTGCCTTGCGATATCTCTTCCGCACCACTGGCAACCATAGTCGCGGATGAATTTATTCGGTGGATAACTTCTGTTAATTTATCTGCGGTTGCATTAGCATCACGTTTAAGCTTATCAAATGAACCTTGATAATCTTGTTCAATACGTTTTGATAAATCGCCATTAGCCATCGCTGATAGCATTTCCCCTGTACCGGACACTGCATCATCTACAATCCCAACCAAACTGTTTAATCCTTTGGCTAAGCGTAGGAAAAATCCATTTTTATCTGCTTCTTTTATCCTAATATCTAAATCACCACTTCCAGCGACACTAATTAAATCATTAATTTCTTTTTCTATGGCAACTTCTTCTGTACGGTCAACCCACTCAACGACAGTGCCTATACGCTCACTATCAGGTGTAATAATAGGGTTAGCAACTAGGCCAAAAGTTCGCCCGCCAACCAGTATTTCAGCACTATACGTTTTATTTAATTTGCTTAATATATTACGCTGGTGGACTGGGTTCTTATGAAATACATCAATGTTTTGCCCTAATAACTTACTACTATCAAAAGTAGGTAGGTCTTTGCGTAAATCTTTCTCTGCCGTACGCATCATACTAACAACCGCATCATTCATATAAATGATGTTATTATCTGCATCCGCAATCATAGTATTAGTAGCAACGCGATCTAACGCTCGGCGCACACGTAAATTTTCTTGTGATTCACGTTTTTCTTGCTCAGCTTTATTTTCACTATCTGTTATATCTTGCCACTCAACAATCGTTCCTAACCTCTGCCCATCACTACCAAGCCAAGGCGTAGCGATGAGACTAAAAATAAGTTCCGCTAAACGTAAAGTGGCTTTATGTGGCTCGTTAAGTTCTGACAATACTTTGCGCTGATGCGATGGCTGCTTATGAAAATCATCTACACAGGTACCTATAAGATCCGCCACTGAAAATGATGGCAAAACGGTTTTTAGCTTAGCCTCACGCGCCTGCAGCATTTGTTTTACTTTCTCATTTACAAAAACAATCTTTAAATCGTTATCTGCAATCATCACATTTGCTTGGCATACTTTTAAGGCATTCGCTAAATCTGCAGTCGAGCGCGCTTTTTCAGATACTGCTTTTTGGGCACTAATATCACTAGCATATTTAATGACTTTATATGGTTTTCCGTTAGGGTCAAAAATAGGATTGTAAGACGCTTGTATCCAGATCTTTCTACCATCTTTTGCTATACGCAAGTACTCACCTGAGTCAAATTCTCCATCTCCTAATTTTCGCCAAAACTGGTTATATTCAGTACTTTTAGCATATTCCTGTTCGACAAATAAACGGTGATGCTTGCCTCTAATTTCATCCAAACTATAACCAAGTGTGTTTAAAAAATTATCATTGGCCGTAATAATGGTGCCATCAAGGTTAAATTCGATCACTGCTTGGGATTTATTAATTGCTTCTATTTGACTGGCCACATCAGCTGCAAGGCGTTTTTGCTGTGTGATGTCTGTGGCAAACTTAACAACTTTTAATACTTTTCCTTGCGCATCTATGACAGGGTTGTACGTCGCTTGTATCCAAATTTCTTTACCATGATTACCTGTGCGCTTGAATTCACCGCGGATAAACTCACCACTTTTAAGTCGCTGCCAAAACTCTTGATATTGCGCGCTGTCGACCTCTGTAGGATCAACAAACATGGCATGATGTTGACACTGAATTTCCTCAAGCTGGTAACCCATTACATTTAGAAAATTGTCATTGGCAGTAATAATTTGCCCCTCGGGCTCAAATTCAATGACCGCTAAAGACTTATTTAATGCAGCAACGACTAGGTCATTACTTGATTCTGACTGTTTTGAATTACTAAACCACCACATGCCAATCACCTTTTTATTTATCTGTTATGGTTTTTAATGCGTACATTTAATCTTCATTGTTTTTTTCAAATCAAGTAACGCAACCATTTTTTCACCTACATTTACCAGCCCTGCAACAAACTCTGAGTTATCAGAATCCGTAAAATTAGGCACTGTTTTCGCGTCTTCTTCTGCGATGCTATAAACATCAGATACAGCGTCCACGACTACGCCCATAATCTTGCTGCCTTGTTCAAAATTCACTTTTACGACTATCACAACAGTTAAAGGACCATACTCAATACTCGGTAATCCAAACCGCAACCTCAAATCTAAAATAGGGACTATGGTCCCACGTAGATTAATAACCCCTTTGACGTAATCTGGTGCATTAGGTAGCACTGTAATTTCTTCCCAACTACGAATTTCTTGCACAGTTAAAATATCTACACCGTACTCCTCATCCGCCATAATAAAAGTGAGAAATTGCTTCACCCCTTTTGCTTGTTCTAGCATTATCTTGTTATCTAATTCGCTTTGCCCAGAGATCATGACGCCTCCAAATTAGCTTGCGATTCAATAATCAACTCCTGGCTTCCTGGTTTTCGTAAGCCAGATAATTTGATTAAACCACTAATATCTATAATTAGAGAAACACGGCCATCACCTAAAATTGTCGCCCCAGATACACCGTCTACCTTTTGATAATTAGCTTCTAAGCTCTTAATCACAACTTGTTGCTGAGAAAGTAAATCATCTACTAGTAAACCTATTTTTTGATTATCGCTTTCAACAACGACTAACAAGGTTTTATCTAAGGTCTCAATAGCACCTTGATGATTAAAAATATTGTACAAACGTAAAATAGGGATGTATTCATCACGCAGCCTTAAAACATCAAGATCTTTACCCACTCGACTTACTTTGGTGATATCGATTTGCAATGACTCAACAATTGAAATTAAAGGAATAATGTATGTGTGTTTTGCAACTTTAACTAACTGACCATCTAAAATAGCCAGCGTCAGTGGTAAACGAATCGTAAAAGTCGAGCCAATACCCGTCGCGGACGACACTTCTACAGAACCATTAAGCGATTGAATATTACGCCTAACTACGTCCATTCCAACGCCGCGTCCTGAAATATCACTTACCGCATCTGCGGTTGAGAATCCCGGCATAAAAATTAATTCGTTGATTTCGTCATCGCTAAGCTCGTCGCCTAATGCTATCAGTCCATTTGCAATAGCTTTTTCTTTGATTTTAGTGGTATTAAGGCCTTGCCCATCATCCATAATTTCAATAACGATATTACCGCCTTGATGAAATGCATTGAGCGTGACAATACCTACGGGGTCTTTGCCTACTGCAAGACGCTGATCGACAGTTTCAAGGCCATGATCAAGCGAATTACGAACTAGATGCACCATTGGGTCGGAGATTTTTTCCATTACCGTTTTATCAAGCTCTGTCTGCTCTCCGAGTAATTTCAACTCAACTTGTTTATTTAACTTTTGTGAAATATCTCTTACTAAACGAGGGAAACGACTGAACACAAAACTTATGGGGAGCATCCGTATTCGCATTACATTTTCTTGTAAATCACGAGTGTTATGCGCTAACTGCGCTAATCCTTCTTGCAAAGAAGCAATCGTCGCTTCAGTAATTTCCTGCTCCCCAAGTTGCGTTAACATCGCTTGGGTTATTACTAACTCACCAACCATGTTGATCAGTGAATCCACTTTATCAATACCAACGCGTATAGAAGTTGATTCAGTTGCTGGAGGTGGTGCCTTGCTTACCACCGTTTTTTTAACCTCTTGCGTATTTATAGGTGCTGATGAAGCAGGTTCTATTTTACTATCTGGGTTATTTTCTTCGGCTCCTTGCGCCGTATCATCTTCTGAGAAAAGCCCGCCACACAGCGTAATTGTTAAATCACAATCATCTTCCACCCATTCAAATATCTCTCTAATAACACGCTCTTCTTTTTCGGTATTTAAAAAGAAGCGCCAGGAAAGAAAGCAATCATCGGCCGTTAAATCTGTAATATCAGGGATTTCATTATGAGATACATGGGTTTCGAGCTCACCTAACTCAGCTAGCTCGCTGATCATGTATAAAGGCTCATTACCTGTTTTAAATAAATGATGGTAGGGCTTAAAATCTATTTGGTATGTGTTTACTTCTGCCTGCTGTTCATCTGCACATTCTGAGTTAGGATTATCGTGTTCGGATTGCCCTAGCCCTAAAATAGCCTCAAATTTAAGCCTTAAGGCATTAGCTTCTTCAAGATCTGGTTCTTGCTCTGATTGCAAAGCACTGAGCAAAGCGCGTAAACAATCCACCGATTTTAGTAACAGGTCAACGTGCTCTGTTGTTAACTCTCTTTTGCCTTCTCGTATTTGATCTAATAAAGTTTCGAGTACATGAGTGAAGTCAGATACCGAGTTAAAACCAAATGTGCCACTGCCGCCTTTAATTGAATGCGCAGCACGAAAAATTGTATTGATCGTTTCTAAGTCTTCCTCTCCGGGAACCAAGTTTAGCAACTCAGCCTCCATTGCATCCAAGCCTTCGAAACTTTCCTCAAAAAAGACTTCAAAAAATTGACTTAAATCTATACTCATGCCCGCTCCCTAAATTAGCGAATCACTTTCTTGATGACAGCCAATAATTGCTCAGGGTTAAAAGGCTTTACAATCCAACCTGTGGCTCCTGCCGCCTTCCCTTCAACTTTTTTATCCATACCGGATTCAGTTGTTAACATTAATAACGGCGTGAATTTATAGTTTGGCAGAGTCCGTAACTCACGGATCAAAGTAATACCATCCATTATTGGCATATTGACATCTGATATAACAGCATCAAAACCTTGCTGCTTAGCGATGCTTAATGCTTCACTACCATCTTTTGCTTCAGTAACATCAAACCCTGCCTTTTTTAAGGTGAATCCCACCATTTGGCGCATTGATGCGGAATCATCCACCGCTAAAATTCTTTTCATATTGACCTCTTAATCTGTACTTTCGAGTATTAGATATTCACTCAGACCCAAACTATTAATGGTACTTTTTAATGGATCGCTCTGCCCTACCCAAATAATTTTATGATGTACAGAAAGTAAATGTTTTTGCAAAGCACATAACAACTGAATAGTTGCAGTATCCGCACTAGAGACATCACTAATATCCAAACATACATCATCATTGCTATTTAATTCGCGTAATATATCTTGATGTAAAACCTCAACTTGGGTGATAGTCAATTCTGCAGGAAGCTTTAACATAATTTTATTACTTTCCTTGTTTTACCAATTCATAACAAAAGCTTAGACCGAGTTAGTAAAAAAGCCACAAAAGCACTGAAAAAAGAATAAATATATTTCATGATGAAAAATTCAGATAAAAAAAGGAGCACATCGTGCTCCTTCATGAATACATGTAGTTTTTAATTAGCAATTAATTATTGATATTGATCTGCAATTACTGAAAACTCAATTATTAGTTTTTTTGCATTAATCAAAGGCGTGCTGCCTGCTTTAAATTCAGGTTTAAAAATAGCCCTAACAGCTCCAGTTGAATCAACCATTGCAACTGATGCACTGTGATCGACAGCATACTCTTGCTCATCACTATCGCTGATTGCGTATATTAGCCCCAGTTCTCGCACTAATGGGAATAAGTCTTTATGTGGGCCTGAAACAGCTAAGAAATCTGGATTAAAATAGTCAATATACGCTTTGCGCTTGTCGGGTGTATCTCGTTGTGGATCAACGGATAAAAACCAAACTTGCAGCGGATACTTGTCTTTTAATGCCTTATGAACATTATTAAGTTTAGCTAAGGTAAGCGGACAAATATCTGGACAGCTCGTATAGCCTAAAAAAACCAAGTTCCACTGATTTAAAAACGCTTGCTTAGTCACCGGTTCACTATTTTGATCTTGCAAGATAAAATCATTAAGCGGCTTACTTTGCTCGTAAACAAGTGCGTCAACCGTAGCTACTTTATTTTCACTACAAGCAACCAAAAAAAACAAACTTAAAACTAATAATACATTCGCATTAAACTTCATATAACAAGCCATTTGTCTACAAATAAGACCACAAAGAGTACCATTAAATGAACGATTGAAAAACGGAATAAATCCATCGCAGTGTCGTCACTTCCTGCCATTTTAAGTTTTACTGCTTTATAAATAAAAATCCCATTAAGTACCGTTGAGGCTATTAAATAAATAGCACCTGACATGCCAATTAAGTAAGGCAGTACACATACCAGTGCTAATAAAATTGAATAAGCGACTACACATGTTTTACAAAAATCAATACCGTGGGTAACAGGTAACATGGGTATTTTTGCTCGTTCATAATCACTTTTTCGGGCAATTGCCAAAGCCCAAAAATGTGGAGGCGTCCAGGTGAAAATAATCATTACCAACAACCAAGGAGCAGCTGCCATTTGCCCAGTTTCAGAGACCCAGCCTAGTAATGGTGGCATTGCACCAGCGAGCCCACCAATAACTATATTTTGTGGGGTTGCTCGTTTTAAAAATGAAGTATAAATAAATGCATAACCAACCAATGCAAATAAGGTCAATATTGCAGTTAACGGGTTAGCCCATAGCATCAACATAATAAAACCACTAACGCCAATCACTGTTGCAAAACTCAATGCATGAAACTTAGATAACCGCCCCTTAGCAACTGGACGATGACGTGTGCGCGCCATTTTACTATCTATTTCGCTATCAACCACGTGATTAATAACAGCTGCCGCTGCTGATAATAACCCGATCCCTAACAAGCTGATTAGCTGTACACCCATCCCTCGACCAACATCTGGTGCAAGCGCTAACCCCACCCATGCTGTTAGTACCAACATGGCGACTACTTTGAATTTACAAATTGCGAGATAATCATTAATTAACGCGCTAATTTGACTAGGTGCTAACTTTGTTATTGCTATTAGTTGTGTCATAACTGCCCCTAAGTACGTACTTTTAAGTAAAAACATAAACGAACTACCGTTAATAAGAGTATGGCAGCCATTAGGTTATGTGCCAGTGCGATACCTAAAGGAAAATGCCAATGCACAACCGCTAATCCTAAACAAATCTGACATAGCAGTGCAATTAAGACCGCCACAGTGCAATGTTTTATCTTTTTAGATAGTGCATGGCTATAAATGCGCCACATGATCAGTGCTAACACTACACACGTAACCAAAGCCCATATTCTATGCAGTAAATGAATCGACATTCTTGCTTGCTGTGAAAGCACGCCATATTCATAAGTACTTTGCTCTAACGGTAATTGAAATACACTACTAAGCGAAAATGGTTGGCCATAACTACACAGCGGTAAACCGTTACAATGTGGGGCAGCATAATTAGCAGCTAACCAGCCGCCTAGCGCAATTTGAATTACCAGTACCACTAACGCAACCAAGCTCAGCTTAAAATGACGCCTTGCAGGGGCATCGCCTCCACTAATAGGCTGTGCAGTAAGTCGTAAATACAACAGTGTAACTAAAGACAAAATACTAAAGCCGCCCAAAAGGTGGCCCATTACAATGACAGGCTGCAAGTTCATGGTAACAGTCCACATGCCTAGCGCGGCCTGAAAAACCACTAACGCAAGTAGTAACAATGGTAACTTAACAGGCGTGGTCGGATGTTGACGCTTTGAAAAAGCCAATATAAATAGCGCTAAAATTAATAAGCCAAGGGTACCTGCAAAATAGCGGTGGATCATTTCCTTCCACGCTTTCGCGGTTTCAAACATCATATCAGGGTAACTTTGCTCTACATGAGCGAGGTCAGCTGCATGCTTGGGCACGGTTAAAAATCCATAACACCCTGGCCAATCAGGGCAACCTAAACCCGCATCACTTAAACGAGTATAAGCGCCAAGCCCAATAACTAAAATCGACAACATAAACGTAGCTAATACCAAGTTTTTATAATTTTTATACATAGTTAGCACTCCTTAAATTAGCTTGAACGCGAGTAGTTAAGTAATTTTTTTAAATCTTTTAACAATCCTTTTTGAGTTAAACGGTTTTGCTGAGGTTCTACATGATACGGGTACTGCAAAACGACCAACCCCATATGATCAATTAAATATAAACTTGCTGGCTGGAGCACATCGACTGCAGGGAGTTCACGCCAGCGCAATGTTTGCTGTTGCGCCTGCCCAAGTATTGCCATATCGACTTTGCCTTGGTTTTTACCAAGGGCAACATAAAGATTGTTTAGTGCGTGTAATTGCTCAGCGCACGCTTGCTCACATTGTGCAGGGTGATTAAGCGCTATAGTCCACTGTTTATGCTCAGATTGTTGCCAATCTTGCAGTTTAATTTCTTGAGTTAAAAACTCGCCTTTATTACTCGATGCGCTTGGGATCCAGTCAAGTTTTAAGGCTAAATACGCCATTATTAAAGGCACTAAACAACAACCAATAAATATCATTAATGGATTATTTTTCATTATAATTCCTTCTTTTTACTAGCGAATATTGCAATAACTAGGCAAGCAACAGCGATTAAAAACCACTGCACAGCATATGCTTGATGTTTTTCGGGGCTCATCACCACAGCTTTATAATGAGGCACAGCGATGTTATCGCCATCACCTTGACGATACCCCATAAATTCAACTATGTTACGACCCGTCTGCTGTGTAAATAATGCTAAGTCAATAATTTGTATGCGCTTAGGCCAGTTTGAATCTATGTGTTGCGCTGCTTTTTGCAACGTAAAGCCACTGAGCGTGCCTTGCTTTAATTGCACTGTCATGGTGAAAGGGGTTGCTGGTAAATGAACCAGAGGTAACTGTTCGCGGCTAATGGGGGCCTTAACCCATCCTAAATTTACTAATAAGTTATCATCACTGTTGGTCAATTTTAATAAAGTAACAACATCGTAGCCAACTTGCCCTTGATAGACTTGATTGTCTAACAGCCAGTATTGCTCTGTATCAAGCATGCCCGTCACAGTTACATGCAACCCGGTTTTATTCCACTTAGTTGGAAGCTGATGCATTTGCTTCCAACTCAAAACTCCCTGCTCTTGTAGCTCGGCTATTTGTGTTAGCTGTAGTGCTTTGTTTTCAGCTCTTTGTAACTGCCAATACCCCAAACGTAAGCACACTAAAATCACAATCACCACCACGCAAAGTATGATAATTGAGCTAAGCTTTTGTTTACGCCATAAAATTAACTGCATAAAGGTGACCCAGTGATTATTAAAATTATTATCGTACTGTTGCTACTATTTATACTTTTTAACTTGTTCCGAGCTTTATTTATTATGGTCTCAGGTAAAGCGGATGGACGGCCTATGTCTCACTATTTAGGCCGTCGTGTATTATTTTCTGTTGTTGTATTAGTGATTGTAATTGCAGCGTTAAAGATCGGTTTTATCCACAGTAACGCATCGCCTATTCACAAAATTACAGCACGTATACAAATACAAATAAACACAGCCATACCACATCAACAAAATGCCAATACCAAGCAGCCGCTTGAAAAGCAAAATGTTTATCCGGGCTAAAATGGCCTTTAATAATTCGAATTAGAATGACCAATAATAAAACCGTACCTAAGGTCACATGCAGGCCATGAAAACCGGTCAGTAAAAAGAATGTATTGCCGTATACACCAGCATCTAAGGTCAACCCAAGATCTTGGTAGGCATGAATATACTCTTCAACTTGTAGGCCTAAAAAGCAAATTCCTAGCGCAACCGTTAATGCCAAAAATACCTTTAATGGTCCGCGCTTATTATTCTCCATTGCGACATGTGCAAAATGCAAAGTGACCGATGAGGTGAGTAATATTAATGTGTTGATCAGTGGCAACCCCTGCCAACCCATGGCTTGTGTTGTACCTCCTGCTGGTGTTGTGACTAATGGCCACATAGCCTCGAAGGTTGGCCATAGCACCTCATTGGTCATTGCATTATTACCCGCTCCACCCAACCAAGGCACAGAGAGGATACGGGCATAAAACAATGCACCAAAAAACGCCATAAAAAACATCACCTCAGAGAAAATAAACCAACTCATACCTTGACGAAAAGAGCGATCCATTTGCGCTGAATATAAACCCTTATCAGACTCTTCAATGACATTTTTAAACCAACTAAATAACATAAACAACAACACGCCAATGCCTACATAGAGAATATAATGACCATTGCCACCTTCATTCTTAGCCTGCATCACAGTAAGCGCGGCACCCACTGCAATAAAAAACATTGCAAATGCACCGACTATTGGCCACGGACTTTGCGCGGGCACATAGTATTTTTCGTGATTTTTATCCATTTTACTTGCTCCTAAATAGCGATTAGTTTGGTGGCCTAATTACTGGCGACTAACTGCTTGCTAATATCAAAAACGGTATAAGATAAAGTTATTTCTTCCACATCATCAGGGAGTTCCGTATCAACATAAAAAAGTAATTTAAACTCAACCTCCTCCCCTGCTTTTAAGGGCTGTTGATCAAAACAAAAACAGGCCATTTTATGTAGATACTTAGCTGCTTTACCTGGCGATACCGACGGCACAGCTTGCATTACTTTATCTTCATTACTGATATTTTTTGCTTTGAATAACACCTCACGCATAGCACCAGGTTTAACAACCACACTATATTCATGTGATTTCACCTTAAACGGCGCGCCACTTTGTGCATGCGTAGTAAAGCTCACATCTATTTCACGCTTTTCATTTATATGCGTGCTTTGCTTTGCTTGCTCTAGCGAGGGCTTACCATTAAGCCCTGTAACATCACAAAAAACGTCGTACAACGGCACCATTGCAAACGCAAAAGCAAACATGCCTAGGCATATTAAAACTAAGCGTTTAAGTAATGGTGCATGACTCATTACTTAATCTCCGGTGGGGTTTCAAATGTGTGATAAGGCGCTGGAGAAGCAACCTCCCACTCAAGACCTTCAGCACCATCCCATACTTTTGCCGGAACTTTGTCGCCACCGCGTGCGCATTTATACACCACAACAACAAACAGCAATTGTGAAAGGCCAAAAGCAAAGCCGCCAATACTAATAATCGCGTTAAAATCGGCAAATTGCAGCGCATAATCAGGGATCCGACGTGGCATACCTGCAAGACCAACAAAGTGCATTGGAAAGAACAGCACATTCACACTCACTAACGACAACCAAAAGTGCCATTTAGCCAAAGTGATATTAAACATATTACCCGTCCATTTTGGCAGCCAATAATAAGCCCCCGCCATGATTGAGAAGACCGCACCTGTCACTAATACATAGTGAAAATGTGCCACCACAAAGTAAGTGTCGTGATATTGAAAATCTGCAGGGGTGATTGCCAACATTAACCCAGAGAAACCACCAATCGTAAACAACACAATAAAGGCGATGCTAAATAACATGGGTACTTCAAAGCTAATCGAACCCCGCCACATAGTGGCTACCCAGTTAAATACCTTAACGCCCGTTGGCACCGAAATCAGCATGGTCGCATACATAAAAAATAGCTCCCCAGCGACCGGCATACCCGTCGTAAACATATGGTGCGCCCAAACAATAAAGCTCAACAACGCAATTGAGGACGTCGCGTAAACCATAGAGGCATAGCCAAATAGCCGCTTACGCGAAAAGGTAGGTACTATTGTTGAGATAATACCGAAGGCCGGTAATATCATGATGTACACCTCAGGGTGCCCGAAGAACCAGAATATGTGTTGGAACATCACCGGATCACCGCCCCCAGCCGCGTCAAAAAAGCTGGTCGCAAAGTATTTATCCGTCAGGACCATAGTCACGGCACCTGCCAATACAGGCATTACAGCAATAAGTAAAAATGCCGTTATTAGCCAAGTCCATACAAATAACGGTAGCTTCATCCAAGTCATACCTGGAGCTCGCATATTAACAATGGTCACAATGACATTGATTGCTCCCATGATTGAGCTAATTCCCATGATATGCACAGCAAATACAAAAAACGCGGTGTTATCGTTACTGTATGTAGTAGAAAGTGGTGCATAAAATGTCCAACCAAATGCAGGGCCACCACCAGGCATAAATAATGAGGCTAATAGAATTAAAAACGCGAATGGTAAAATCCAAAAACTCCAATTATTCATTCGAGGTAACGCCATATCTGGCGCACCGATCATCAAGGGCACCATCCAGTTTGCCAGCCCTGTGAAAGCAGGCATAACAGCACCAAATACCATGATCAAGCCATGTACTGTAGTCATTTGATTAAAGAAGTGAGGATCAACTAATTGTAGACCCGGCTGAAACAACTCAGCGCGTATAACCATCGCCATCGCGCCACCAATTAAAAACATGGTCAACGAGAAAATTAAATATAAGCTGCCAATGTCTTTATGATTAGTTGTGTACAACCAACGCTTAAACCCTTTTGCAGGGTGATGATGTCCGCCGTCATGATGCCCAGCTTCATTATGTTGTTGCTCTGTTACGCTACTCATTATTTAGCCTCCGAAGTTGCATCAATCGCGGCTTGTATTTGACTCGGTTGAATCACATCCCCAGTATCATTACCCCATGCATTACGTTTATAGGTAACGACAGCTGCCAATTGCTTAATTGATAACTGCTTAACAAATGCTTGCATCGCAGTACCTGGGCGACCATTAATCACCACATCAATATGATCATTAATATCCCCCAACACTACAGGATTACCTTTGAGCGCAGGAAATACACCTGGTAAACCCATTCCTGTTGGTTGATGGCATGCGGCGCAACTAGCCATATACACTTGCTCTCCCAACACCATTAACTCCTCTTTAGGGAGGGTTTGGTCAAGCAGGGCTGCATCTGCTGCTGCTGCCGTTTTTTTGGCTTGCTTCGCTTGTTGCAACCAATCGGTAAACGCTTGCTCAGACTTAGCCTCAACAACAACAGGCATAAAACCATGATCTTTACCACATAGTTCAGCACACTGACCTCGATAAATTCCCTCTTCATTAATTTTGGTCCACGTTTCATTGATAAAGCCAGGGTTTGCATCTTTTTTAACAGCAAAATCAGGTACCCACCAAGAGTGGATAACATCGTCTGAAGTCATCAAAAAACGTACTTTTTTATTAATTGGTAATACCAATGGTTTATCAACTTCAAGTAGATAGGTGTTTGTTTTATCTGCTTGGTTGGAAATTTGATCTTGAGGGGTTGATAGAATAGAGTAAAAAGCAACGTCTTCACCCATGTATTCATAATGCCACTTCCACTGCGACCCCGTAATTTTAATGGTCAAATCAGCTTTGCTGGCATCTTCCATCGAAATTAGAGTTTTAGTAGCGGGTACCGCCATAGCGATTAAGATTACAAATGGTATTGCCGTCCAGAGGATTTCTACTTTTGTACTTTCATGGAATTGGGCAGGTTTTGCCCCTTTTGATTTTCGGTGATGGATTAGTGCCCAAAACATAACCGCGAACACAATTACACCAATCACACAACATATAATAAATATTGTCATGTGCAGTTGATAAACATCATTACTTATATCTGTTACGCCCTTTCGCATATTAAATTGGCTATTTGCCAATACTTGCTGCGGTAGAACAAACAATATAAGCCACAAGGTAGAGCTCAGTTTACCCATGTGACGACTCCTTTGAATGCTATTGCAAAAATGCAAAGCGAAAAGGCGGCACTGCTATTAAATCGCGCCAATTCGTTTATTGTTATTTTAACTGAAAGTTAACAATTCATTTATGCCACAGGCATAAACACACTCATTAAAGAGCAATTGTTAATACAGTGTATTAACCAATTAGTTAAAAAATGAACAATTAGCAAGTTTTAATGGCAATTAAATTTTATTTTACTGCAAAAATAACAACTAAAAATCAGCGCGTTATTTTCCAAAGGAAGGCAATATTAAATAGCTAAAAGCAGTGGATAAGTAGGGGTAATAAGGCTTTGAATGGTACTTACAAGTGTGGGTTCTAATATATTAGGGGTTAAAAAATGTAAAGCATCAAACTTCAGCTATTTGATGCCACTCTATGAAAAAGTTATTACATCCAATCGGCGTTACGAATAACACCAACAGCCAAACCTTCTATATTGAAAGATTCATGCTCTAGATCAACTTCAATTGCGCAGAAGTCATCATTTTCAGCATGTAAGAAAACTTTTTTCCCAGCTTTTTCAATACGCTTAACGGTTACATCATCATCAACACGTGCCACCACTACTTGGCCATTTTCAGCCACTTGAGTACGATGTACAGCTAATAAATCACCATCCATAATGCCAATATCTTTCATGCTCATGCCTTGTACACGCAGTAAAAAGTCAGCAGCTGGCTTAAATAACAGCGGATCAACTTGGCAATGGCTTTCAACATGTTGCTCAGCCAATATTGGTTCACCCGCGGCCACCCTACCAATAAGCGGTAAACCTAGTTGCTCTGGCTCATCTTCTTCAACCAGTTGAATACCTCGGCTTGCACCAGGTTTCATTTTAATCACACCTTTTTTAGCAAGTGCTTTTAAATGCTCTTCTGCCGCATTTGCACTTTTAAAACCTAGCGTCTGCGCAATTTCTGCACGCGTTGGTGGCATGCCTGTATCTTTGATAAAAGCTTTAATAAGTTCGAGAATTTGAGCTTGGCGATTCGTTAATGGGCGCATACAACTGGGTTTCCATACAGTACATTTAACTGTGAGTATATACAGTTATATGAAAATCGCAAATTTAAATTGGCTTAAATAAAACCATAAATATTGATTGAATTTATTAGTATGAAGTTACCGATATGAATGTTAAAAAGTATAAAGTAAATTTAAACCCATTGGAGAATATGAACATATGAGTATTTGGTATCAACCTATCACCCTTGAACAATGCAAAAATCTTGATAACGGTATAAGTGGACAAGGCACATTAATGAAAACCATGGGCATTGAGATTAGTGAAATTGGTGACGATTACCTCGTTGCAACTATGCCAGCTATCCCTGAGCATCATAACCCAATGGGAATAGTGCACGGTGGTGCTAATGTTGTTTTAGCTGAAACCGTCGCCAGTTATGCCGCTAATTTTGTGGTCGATTTCACAAACTTTTACTGCGTTGGACAAGAGATCAATGCGAACCATTTAAAAGCATCACGTAATGGCACGTTAACAGCAATAGCTAAGCCACTGCATTTGGGTAAGCGAACATCTGTATGGGAAGTAAAAATAACCAACAGCCGAGGTGAATTATGCTGCGTATCGAGGATGACCGCAGCAGTTGTTGAGCGTAAAATTAGCTCTGAACAGGATAAATAGTAATTTCAACACCGGCACCTATTGCAGATATGCGTAACAAGGTATCAACCTGTAATGCTTGATTAAAGCACTTTGGCGAGGTACCTGATTCAAAGCCAAGATCAAAAGTACGCTTTGAGCACGATAACCATTGTTTTAATGCTGCACGCGAACACGACTCTATTAACTCGCATAAGTGATTAATCGCCTTATCAGGAGAGGTTACTTCTCCTTTAGATTCAATGCGTGCAAGCTGTCGGTACTCATCTTTATCATAATGTAAAACCACAGCACTCTTTTTTAAGTCTGCAACTAACAGGCTAATATCTTGTTTGGATTCAAGCTCAAGATCTACATTTAAAAATTGAATTTCCGACATTATTTCTCTTTTATCTCACATTAAAAACAATGCAAACTTTAACCTATTTTTGCTTTTATACCAAATAATCTATCCCCAAGTCACCTCAAGATACATAATTCAACGTTTTATCTAAGCTAAAATCTACATGCGACAATTTGCCACATTGGCAAACCGAGTATAGCTTATAAAATACCGCGCTGAAAAATAATAACAAACAGGTAGTAATATGAATAAACGCATTTTTAAACACGCTCGTAAATTTCACAAATGGCTCGGGTATTTACTAGCAATTCAAATTTTTGCCTGGTTGTTAGGTGGTTTAGTAATGAGCGCAATCCCTCTTGAAAAAGTGCACGGTAAGCATCTTGCAGCACGCTCAATTAATAACCCATTTAATCAAGCCGATTACCCTACCTCACTTGATAATATTGTCTTGCAAGTTCCACAGCCAACTCAAATAACTTATAGTCATTTTTTAACCACCCCAATAATTACAGTGAATAACAGCGAAGGTGAGCATAGCTTTAATGGCCTTACTGGGCGCCCGCTTTTAGCACCGAGTAAAACCCAAATTATTGCAAATGCCTACGCTCATTTATTAATAGAAGCAAAAGTTAATAATGCTGTAATACTAACAACAGGCCCTCGTGAGGTGGGTTATAAACAAAATATTTGGCAAGTAACTTTTGATGACTCCTTTAGCACAACGTTATATCTATCAGCAGATAATGGAAACGTTATTACTGTACGCAGTACTATTTGGCGTATTTTTGACTTTTTTTGGATGCTACATATTATGGATTACGACGAACGAGAAGACTTTAATAATCCATTACTGATCAGTTTTTCTGCCTGTAGCGTGTTATTTTGTATCACTGGATTTATTTTACTACTACAAAACTTCAGGTTGCCTCGACGTAAACGAACTCGCACATAAAATTCTCTTAATGGTGATGGCGATAACCACACGCCATCGCCGACTAAATTGCATATAAAAATATGCAATGTAAACTTTCTGATCTATAAAAATATACATTAGTTTAATTATTAAGTACTTAAGCTCGTCCGTTCAGCTGATTTACGCTATTGAATAATAACTCTAAAATACGCCCTCCTGTAGTTCACTTAAGTGATTGGATATGCCGTATTTTATTATTGCCTTATTGGCATCGTTGTTTAGTTTTAACCTTAATGCCGAGCAATTTACTCGCTTTTCTACAGCGAAAAGACATTTAATCAAAACATTACCTACCGACGCTAAAAGCATTTATTGTGGCTGCGACATAAAACGCCAAGGTAAAAAGCTCGTTCCCGATCCAACTCAGTGCGGTTATGTACCGCGTAATGCAATAACCCGCTCAGGAAAACCAAATGCACGCGCTGTACGCATTGAGTGGGAGCACATTGTACCTGCATGGGAATTTGGTCACCAACTACAATGCTGGCAAGATGGCGGGCGAAAAAATTGCGTTAAAACCAGTGCTCAATTTCGTAAGATGGAAGCCGATATACATAACCTCGCGCCAGCCATTGGTGAAATAAATGCAGATCGCTCTAATTATCGATTTGGAATGATAGCGGGGGATGCTAGCCAATATGGCCGTTGCCAAGTAAAGGTCGACTTTAAACAACGCGTAGTTGAACCCCCTCTTTACTCGAGAAAACGTATCGCAGATGCTTATTTTTATATGCAAAAAACGTATGGATTAAAAATTTCGAGCAAACAACAAAAGCTATTTAGCGCATGGCAACATCAAGAATTAGCCCAAAAAATCAGCAACACCAAGTTATAGGTAAACGGTTGATTGGGCTAACTCGCAATAAGTCAAATATTGACGCGTAAACTCGCTTTATTAAATCCGCAATATTAAGCTTTATAAAGGGTACTTTTATATTTTCTAGCCAAGTCACCTCAAGATGCAAGCGTCTTGAGGTGACTTGGATATATAAAGCACCCGACCTAATTTCAGGCCAGTTAAAGATCTTGATGTGGGCCAAATACCTCATAATGAATGCGTGCAGCATCCACGCCTAGAGTAAGTAACTGCTGTTTAATTGCCGCCATGAAACCACTTGGCCCACAAATATAAAAGTCGCCTTCTGCCAGTGGTAATTGCTCAGCAACACGTGCAACATCCATTAAACCTGAAAAGTCAGACTCCTCGCCACCTTGGTTTAACCAAGTATGGTGTGTTAATCGAGCATGCGCTTCGCCCTGCTCACGAATAAATTGATCAAACGAGTGCTGTTGTTTATTTTCACAGGCATGTAAATACGTCACTGGCTGATTAGATTGCTCACTTAGTAATGTTTGCAGCATTGCTAACATAGGTGTTTGCCCAACGCCCGCAGAGATTAATACCGCAGGCTTATCTTCTGAACGTAGAAAGAAATCTCCCGCTGGCGGATAAAGATCAACAAAGCTGCCTTCTTCCAATGAATGTAAATAGTTAGACACAATCCCCGGTGCTGGAAGCAATTCTTTTTTCACGCTAATACGGTAACTTTTACCATTACTTTGCTGTGAAATAGAATATTGGCGGATCTCACTGTACTGTGCATTATCGGGTTGTACTTTAATCCCTAAATATTGCCCGGGTTTATGAGTGATCACTGCTTTTGAATCTAATGGTCTTAATATAAAGCTGGTCACTAACTGCGATTCAACCTGCTTATGTGCAATGATAAAACGACGCGTCCCAGACCAACCACCATGGTTATTTTTGCTATGGGCATACAAAGCCGCTTCTTCGGTAATACAGATATCTGCAAGTAATGCGTACGCTTCACGCCAAGCATATTCAACTTCTGGGGTAAACTGCTCTGGGATCAGCTCTTTTAATGTGCCAATTAAGTGACCGCCAACTATCGGGTAATGCTCCGGTAAAATATGCATACTGGCATGCTTATGATTAATACGCGCAAGCGACTCTTTCAAAACACCTAAATTATCAATATTTTGGGCATATGCAGCCAGCGCATTAAAAAGCGCAAATTGCTGACGACCACTGCGTTGATTAGCCATATTAAAAATATCTTGCAGTTCAGGGTTATGGCTAAACATACGCTTATAAAAATGATCAGTAACCACAGTACCGGCCTCAGCTAACAAAGGGACTGTGCTTTTAACTATTTCAATGGTTTTATCAGATAACATACTACTTCCTAAAGCTAAATTACTAACCATTACGCCCATCAACACGACGCCGCGTTAAAATAGGAATGCAATGGATCAAGAACAACAAAAAGGCCACTAACCACAAAACAGCACTTAGCTGCCACGTAATATGCGGCCCAATAACAAAGGGTAATAACGAACGAACAATCGCTGCAACAAGCACCAAAGCAAACGCCACGGCCATTGTGTGTGGAATAATTAAAGGCCGGCCTGTATGGCCATGAGATACGCGTGTCATCATCGCAAGAATCATCATGCCAATCGTACCGATGGTGATCATATGTAGTGCGTCTTTAAACAAAATAACAGGGCTATAGAAACTTAGTGCAACCAATGCTAAACCAAACCCAAGAGCTAGATACGAGAAGTGCAACGACCATAGCAGTGGCACTTTGAGCATTTTATTATTCCACCACAACAATGAGCGGCTTAAATGCAATACAGCAACAACGGCCAATACCCAACCGGGATTAACACTTGATATGAATAGTTGGCTGATAAAATAAAACGCGACAGCAAATAACGAGCTGTAAAGCAGCACTTTATCCAAACGTGGAATACGTACTTGTTCAGCTAAATCTAAGCCGCGAGCGGTAAAAAAGGGCAGTACTCGCCCTGCCACCACGCCTACCAATAAGGTCATGACCAAAACGGCGGTATCGACAGTAGCCAAAGCCAACAGCATTTTTTGCTCAATGGCGAGCCATAAATAAACACTATTGAGCACGCACAATGCACCTAGTATTGGCAAAAACTGGTAGTTATTTTTACTTTTGGCTTTTAGTAGCATATTTGCCAGCGCTGCAATTGCGCCTAGCCACCAGATTAATTGGAAAAATAATACCGCATATAAATTGGCGTTCTCGAGCCCCAATCCAGTAATAAAAAATGAACCTCGAGCAAGGAGCCAAATCACCGTGAGTAGCATTAATTTGTAACCACTTAAACTCGGCACACCGGTCCACGTTTGAGCCGCTGTTAATAAAAAACCAACAGCAACCGCACCGGCAAAGCCAAACATCATCTCGTGCGCATGCCAAAGTGTCGCGGGCATACTTAAGCCCCAGCTAACATGGCCCGTTAAAATAAGTAACCAATAACCGATCGAAAAAAAAGCCAGTAGACCACCGGCTAAAAAATAAGGCCTAAATGCCAACATCCATAATGGCCATTGGTTTACTTGATAAAACTTAATGCGTGCAGGCACTGGTTCCGTCAGATTTATTGGTTGCATTAGCGTACTTCCTTTCCTAATCCATTAAGCGCCACACAGCGCAGCACATAACTAATTTTCAAAACAGTCGCAGCAAGAATTGTTGATATATGCGCCACTATTTGTAACGTCATCGGCAAGTAATGAGCAAACGGATAACTCAATAAAACCGTCACCAGCATAAACACTGTACTTACACCTAAAGCAACATTTGCCCCCGTTAGTAAGCGAGTATAAAAATCACCAACAGTGGAAGCAGGATAATAATCATTCGATATTGGTATCAACATAAAAAACCCTCACTACGTTACATATAACAAGCTATTGCACAGAGCGAGCCAATATTAAATTCCTATTAAATACATAAACTTAAAATTAAACACATTGACAACCATGTCATTATGACTCATCCTTGAAAGTGCAAATAAACACATATGAGTCAAATTGACATGCTCAATAACAATACCTTGATTAGTAGCGCGCTTAAATTAGCCACGCTCAGCACCCAAAACCCACATTTTGAGTTACTGATCCAATGCATTAATGAGGTCGTGCCTAGCGATGCAATTGCACTGCTTACACGCCAAGGTGATGTATTAAAGCCAGTGGCTATTCAAGGTCTCATGCCTGACACGCTCGGCAGGCGCTTTATTATTGATGAACACCCGCGTTTACAAGCCATTTGTAGCGCCAGTCAACCACTTCAATTTGCCCATGATTGCCCACTCCCTGACCCATACGATGGTTTGTTGTATGCTAAAACGGGCGATATTCCTGTGCATGCTTGTTTAGGTGTGCCTTTGCTTGATAGTGAAGGTAAATTACTAGGCGTGATCACACTCGACAGCCTTGATGCGCACGCATTTGATACACTAAACCTTGATTACTTAGCTCAGCTTGGCACATTGTGCGCCGCGCATTTGCATACCGCGCTGCAACTACAGCAGTATCAGCACCACGCACAACATAGCAGCGCTTTAGTACAAGCGCTTAATCACGAAGCTATCACCCGCGATGGCATCGAGATCATCGGCGAAAGCCCAGCAATACAAAGCCTAAAAAACGATATTAAGCTCGTCGCAGGCTCTGAGTTTAGCGTGCTGATCCAAGGTAACACTGGCGTAGGTAAAGAGCTTGTTGCTCGCAACATACATTTGCATTCAAAACGTAGTGAACAGCCGCTAATACACTTAAATTGTGCTTCATTACCAGAGAACCTCGCCGAAAGTGAATTTTTTGGGCATGCTAAAGGCGCATTTACTGGCGCTCATAATGCGCGCCAAGGTAAGTTTCAACTGGCCGATGGCGGTACGTTATTTTTAGATGAAATTGGTGAGCTCCCGCTTGCCATGCAAAGCAAGCTATTGCGCGTATTGCAAAGCGGCGAGATCCAAACTGTTGGCGAAGATGAGATAAAATATGTAGATGTACGCGTTATTGCAGCCACTAACCGAGACTTAAAAGACGAAGTCGCCCAAGGACGCTTTAGAGCCGACTTATATCATCGTTTAAGTGTTTACCCCCTCAATGTTGCACCACTAAAACAACGCGAAAACGATGTTATTTTACTCGCGGGCTACTTTGTTGAAAAAACTGCTCGTAAGCTCGCCATCAAACAATTAAAACTCAGCGTTGAATCTCAATTGTTACTCACTCAATATGAGTGGCCAGGCAACGTCCGCGAACTTGAGCACGTGATCAGCCGTGCAGCCTTAAAAGCAAAACAAAGTCAGTGGCAACAAGCAATAATCACTATCGAACCTATCCATTGTGAGCTTAATCTTAATGCAACTCCCGCTCCACCGACGACACTCATAGTAGAGAGTAGCGATAAAATTAATAATCACAACCTCTCGCTCAAACAAGCAACAGATACATTTACGCATCACTTAATAAGCCAACAACTTGAACAACATAACTATAATTGGGCCAGTGTGGCACGAACACTAAAAGTTGATCGCGCTAACTTAGTACGGCTCGCTAAGCGCCTTGGTATTGAAGTAAAAAAATCCATTTAATTTACACATTACTTTTTAAAATAGGCTTTTAAAAGCTGGCTGAATGCCTGCACCTTCGCTGTTCTATGTACCAAATGATGCGTCACAAGCCATAGATCTGTTGGCCAACTAAGTTCATTAGGTAGAATTTGCACTAAATCTGGATACTGCGCCGCCACATTATGCTGCAAACCACCAATACCTAATCCTTTTACAATAGCACGGGTTGCCTCTGATGTTTCTGACACTCGTAGCTTAACTTGCCCAGCTGGAATATTCTCATCAACCCATGCAAAATAAGGCACTCTTGCGTTGTAACCGACTACACCTGACACAAAGTTATGTAACGGCAGTTGTTTCACCGTTTTAGGTATCCCATATTTATCAATATAACGTTGTGATGCATAAAGCCCCGATGATAAATGCGCTAAATGCTGCGCAATATAATCACCTTCATCAGGTCTTGGACCAGCGCGCACAGCAATATGAGCTTGGCCATGATCAAGTCGCAAGCGCTTTTGATCTAAAATCACTTCAAGTTGTACCTGCGGGTGCAAACTTTGAAACTGCTCGCATACATCACTCAGTACATCTATAAAACCACTGACCGTAGTAAGCAGCAAACTGCCGCGTAATGTACTGTCGGCTGCAATTATATCGTTATGTAAACGCTCCAGTTCGCCATTAATAGATTGTGCTGTGGTAAATAATTTAGCGCCTATTTCCGTCACTTTATAACCACGGGCATGGCGATGAAACAGCCTTGCGTTTAAGTTTTTTTCTAAATTGTTTATACGTCTTAATACCGTACTATGGTGCACATTAAGTACTTCTGCTGCCGCGGTTAAAGTTCCTAATCGGGCTACTTCAAAGGCCACTTTTACATCTTGCCAATCATCAAATTGAATCGCCACTTTCAAACTCATCATTTAGTTGTGCGTATATGCACATAAGTTTTGCGTTTATTTGGCTTTTCTGCAAGTAAATATTTGTTAAAGTAGCTAACAGACAAACCCAATCACTACATTTAAGGCGACCACCATGACTGCACCAAAAATTATTGCCCTTGCAGGCAGCTTACGTAAAGACAGCTTTAACCAAAAATTAATTAATGAAGCAGCACGTTTTGCATTAGAAAGCGGTGCAGAGGTTGAAGTTATTAAACTTGCCGATTTAGATTTACCCATGTTTGATGAAGACATTGAAGCACAAGGCACACCCGTTGGCGCACAGTTATTAAAAGACAAGTTACGCGCAGCTGATGGTATTTTACTCGCTAGCCCAGAATACAATGGCTCAATTACTGCCGTACTTAAAAATGCGATTGATTGGGCGTCGCGAACAGAGCAAGGTTCGGTTCCTGCTTTTCGTAATAAAGTAACTGCTTTATATGCATCATCGCCGGGGGGGTTGGGTGGATTACGTGGCTTAAATCATGTGCGTGATATTTTATCAGGCATTGGTAGCTTGGTATTAGCTGACCAACTAGCAGTACCTGCTATACACACTGTGCTTGATGAAAGTGGACAAATCAGTGACCCCGTTACAGCCGATAAAGTGGCTAGCCTTGCACAACAACTTGTGAGCGTAGCGAGCAAACTTAATAAATAACTTCGTTTTCGAGGTTAAATAATTAGCGGTCTATCTACTTTTAAAATACTGGCCCGGCGTTGCCACCGCTGGCATACGCCAGCTGACCCCGCGCATGCTGATGCCTTTTCTCGTACTGCCAAGGTGGCATGAGGCTGACTTTGGAAAAATAGGCGAGCAGAAAACTTTAACTGTTGAGTACAGCGGTTTAATTTTAGTATTTATATTGGCCACGCACTGGTTGAATCACCGCTATTCGCAGCTGGCCTTTATGTGATTGCTCATCTACAACGTATAAACAGCCTAGCTTAATCTGAATTTTAAGATATAGATTATCACGAACTCAGGTTACTTACTGCTTTGTCGCTGCCAGTTTGGCGGCGATAAAGTCGGTATGATTTACATATAGTAAGTTTGCAACACGGCGTATAACGTATTCTTCTTGTGGATCTAATTGCCCATCAGCGTACGCTAAACGCCATAGTAACTCGATAATGTCAATTCGCTGCCCGGCACTACATTGACTATTTATTTGTTTAGAAAACTGAAAATAATCAATCGCTTCATCTAAGCTCTTACCAGCACTTTGCATGAGCTCACTAACTTCTGCATCATTCAAATTAAAATACTTTTTTAAAGTTGCACTTAAAGTTTGCAACTCATCATCTTGCTGCTCGCTATCTGCGCGCATTACCTCAATCAATAATGCCGCTACCGCAGTTTTAAGATCGTGCTCTTGTATCTGAGCGGGCTGATCGTTAAATGTCGAAAAAAGCTGCTTAATTTGCTTGAACATCACATTTTCCTATTATGGGTGTTAGACTTAAATCATAGGTGCAATACAATAATGGAGTAAAGCTTTATGAGAGGAAAAACAGTCACTGCTTTAGCAATAACAGCCACGCTTACACTTTTGCTGGGGAGCAATCCCGCAAACGCAAAAAAGAACAATACCGAAAAACTCTACGACTTTGATGAAAAAGTCCATTATCACCAGACTAAGTTAGACGACAATAACTACCAACTCACTATTCAGTCAGACGATTACCCGCATTTTAAAAACCAAAGCGTATTTTTACTGCGCCACGCAAACCGTTTATGCCGTGGTAACACCTTTATGCTAAAAGTGACTGGCGGCGTGCAAGAGTATGAACAAATGCCCACAAAGCCACACGCCTATCAGCCACCTTTAACGGTATTACTACAGTGTGAAACTGAGCCAAATAAAGATTAATCTTTAGTCTTTATAACCCCAAGGCGCAGTCGGTGGTGTGATTGGTTTGGTTAAATCAAAATCAACACGGAACTCGCGGCCTTGGCGAATTAAACGGTAAGTAAACTTTTCAGGGTAAATATACATCTGCCATGTATTACCAATCGACTGTGGAATGCCTTGATTTACAAACAGCTCTTTTGAGTATTGATCAGCTGGGAAAGACTGCACGCTCTCAAAACCCGCATCAACCGTATGACCACCATACATAGTTGATATATCATCAGTGCCATCTTTATGGCGGTGATCATGTTTTAAGCTCAAGCCACTACCTGTTTTTGTAATGATCCACGTACGTGACGCATCATCACCTACATGAAACGGAACTTGCAGCTCACGCTCGTCACAACGACGCACATGCATTACTAACTTCTTACCCGCAAACGAACTAGGGCCCGCGGCATTATCAACCGTTACCGTTCCTTCATACGCTTTGCCACAATGGGCAGCAATATTATCAAAAAAGCCATCATGACTTGGAATAGACACCAACGGCGCTGGGCGTGCAAAAGCTGCCGTAGAAGCCAGCAATAAAGTAGCCACAGTTAATAATTTCATAGCAAATTCCTAAAAGTATAAAAGAGCAGCTTAGCGTTTTTGTAAAAGCAAAGGAAGTAATCACGGTGAGTGGCCATTAAGATATAAGTTAGCCTATCAGCGATAGTTAAAAGAAGGCTTCAGCACTTGCGCTTGGATGTAAAAACTTATGTTTTATAAGAAATAAATTGAGAGTGATGAGATGGAAAACTACCCTTTGTTGGCGTTCATTTTAATTTGTGCGCTATTCATTATACAAAACCGAAAATATAACGCATTACTGACTTACTTAGAGCAGACATACCCAACTCAATGGGAACAATTAGCGAAAAATACACTAGGCGATACTTCGCGCTCCGCTATTGCTGCTAACTTAAATGAATCACTAAAAAGTGGTATGTTCTCAACCCTAGATGACCCAAAAATTAGCCAATTTAAAAAGCTTAAAACTATTAGTATGACTATTTGCTTTGCACTTGCAGTACTAGGTTTGACGATTGCTTATATGTATTAACCACAAAAAAACGCGGCCTGAGCCGCGTTTCATTATTTATAATTATGGATTCAAAGGCACTGCTGAATTAAATCGGATATAGCCCTTTAATTCTGGAGATTCACTGCTCTCACAACTCTGCTTAATATTTACAGCCAATTTTTGGATTTCATTTTTAGCATTTTCTTCTAACTCAAAAATCTCAAATTGCCCATAAAGCCTACCACACCCTCGATGCTCCCCAGAGAGATCTAAACCTGCCGACGATTCACCTTGAAAAGGGTAACGGGTAGCATTTAAATACTCTCCAACAGACAAGCTTGCATCACCAGGGGCTTTTAGATTTAAACTCCAACTGCTTTCATCACTTTCAAAAGTAAATTCTAAATGAGATTGATTATTTGAATCACGCGACACAGAGAAATTACCTTTTTCCTGCGTCTTTATGATCTTCTTCCCTAAGCTAACATAATCATCTTTTATGCCATCTATAAAAAGATACGTTCCTGAGTAAGGCAAATACTGTAAAGTTATTCTTTCCTTTGCAAGATCGCCTAAGTCATTAGTAAGTATCACTTCAACGGTGATATCTGATTTAATTCCTTCTGGTAAACTAAAACTTGTAGAAACTGCATTTTCGTCATCAAATTCAATGCCTACACCATTTAAATCAACCCATTGATAAAATAGAGCCTGCCCTTTATTTAAAATACTGTCCTCAATACTCAACGTAGGATATTGATTGTCTTGATAGAAATAATTGGAGCTTGTTAAATTAGGAATAATACTATCTGTTGTTTTTATATCTAAAAATATCCAATCATGCTCTTGCCCTGTGACACTTGTAATACCCGAAACCTGTAAATCATAGTCTGTATCAGCCTTTAATGGCTGTTCTGGGTAAATATTTATTAACGCGCCAGCAACCTCAACTCTACCAGGAATATTGATATAGTCGTACCCTGATTGAGTTTGGAAATGTACAGAAGCAGAAGTGTCAGCTGCTACAGCTCTTGAAAAAATTAGAGGTACGGGGCCATCCAACTGAACTGAATTATTATTAACACTTCCAGGATCAAGTACTCGATCAAAATTATCTGCACGAAATGCTCTGATATTGTTATACATATTAAACGTAGACATAGCTTCGGGAAGGAAGGTGGACCAATGAAGCTGGAGCTGTTCTTCACCATAGCTAATGTTTAACTTATCAGAATCTGAAACAAAATTACTGGCTAGTAGTATCGACTCTTTTTCTGAGCTAACTTTAATAGAGCCCTTATGTGGATATTCCATAAAATACCCATACCAAGCATCTTCTTGAGAAAAGCTGAATTCACCATTCAAATTTGTATCATCAACAGTACCATTTGTTTTTATGCTGTATGTTGCTGTATCAAAGTCAATTACCTTCTCAATCGTTAATTCTTTAATGTTGACATAATAAAAAGTTTCATCATAACTAAATGGCTTTAAAGCTTTTCCTTTAAGTTTTTCATTTACAGCTATAGCAATGGTTCGAGTGCTCGGCGAATATGCAAAGCGAGTTGAGTAACTTCCCTTAAACGTCATTAGCTCATTATATGAGTAAGTACTTTCCAAGGTTTTAATATCATCATTATTGACACTAAACTCAATGATGCCATTTTGTAAATCAGCGTCTAAAATCGTGACTACTCTGAGGCCACTTAATGCATTCCGATAATTATCCGAGCAATCCTGAAAAGATTGCTGCAATATATCCCCTCCTGTAATAGTGCTGGAATCATCATTATCCAGATATGAAAGTGTATATAAGCCCCCGTTTTCACACACTTTGTCGAGCTCTATATCTTCTCCATCAAGCTTCGCTAATAGCTGATTACTAAAAGTTTGCGCTTCTTCTAGTAACAAATTTTGTATTAACAAAACTGTTTTTGCTGCATCTTTTGGTTTCTTTTCAACATTAATACGGTGTTTTACCTCAATTGTATGTTCAATCTCAACTTCTTGCCCATTATGAGCAACGTACAATTTATACACCGCAGAGGTATCCTCTGTTACATCGAATGGCTCTATGTTCAATGTAGCCTCTTCACTGATGAGGCTTCTTCCAGAGTCATACCAATGCACCACAACATCAGTACCACTTTTATTTATATTGGCTTGTAAGGTAAACCCGTCATCCTCCGATACACTATCTGGACCATCTATTGAAACCGTTAATGGCTGCTCAACGGGAGTTTCTGCGCCACCTCCACTACCACCACACCCAGCAATCATTAAAGCAGCGACTAAAAGCGCCCAAAAATTTCTTTGCAACTTACAATTCACGTAATTCACCTGATTTTTATCATTAGTATATTGTGGATTGTACCCATAAAATAAAAAAATGTAATGCTGTAAATTAATTCCTTGACTCACAAAAAACGCGACTTTCGCCGCGTTCATTGTTTAATAACTTTTAAACCACTACTGCCAAGGGCGCTCGGCGTTAAGCTTAGCTTCAAAGGCGTCGATTTGTGGGTTTAGGGTTTCGGTCACGCCGATAAAATCTAAGCCACTTAATAAGCGTTCTTTTACGTCTTTGCGAATATCAAAGCTAATTGGTGCAAACTTGTTACTGGTAAGCGTTTGATTTTCAAGATCGATGTCGATATGAATATCGTCGTGCTTTTCACTCAGTACAAATAAGTCTTCCAATGTTTGCGCTGGTAATGCAATCGCAAGCATTTGGTTATTACCACAGTTATTAAAGAAAATATCAGCAAAGCTTTCTGCCAAAATCACTTCAAAACCGTATTGTTTAAGTGCCCAAGGTGCATGCTCACGTGATGAGCCACAACCAAAGTTATCGCGCGTTAACAAAATTTGCGCGCCTTGGTAGCAGGGGCGGTTTAAAATAAACTCCGGGTTTGGCTCGCCGTTATCTAAATAGCGCCAATCGTAAAACAGTGCAGCATCAAAGCCATCACGACTGGTTGACGTTAAAAACTGCTTTGGAATGATTTGGTCGGTATCCACATTGTTTTTATCAAGCGGGGCCATTAAGCCACTAAAATAAATGCTCATTATGCTTCTCCACTAATATCAACAAAGCGACCATGTATTGCAGCGGCTGCGGCCATTGCAGGACTCACTAAGTGCGTACGCCCACCACGGCCTTGACGGCCTTCGAAGTTACGGTTAGACGTAGATGCACAGCGTTTGCCTGCACCTAAACGGTCATCGTTCATCGCTAAACACATTGAACAACCTGGCTCGCGCCACTCAAAACCCGCGGCTTTAAAAATATCAGCTAGGCCTTCATCTTCAGCTTGCTTTTTAACAAGGCCAGAGCCCGGTACAATTAACGCTTCAACACCGGCTGCAACTTGCTTACCTTCAACAATGTGTGCTGCGGCGCGTAAATCTTCAATGCGGCTATTGGTACATGAACCAATAAATACAGTGTCTACCGAGGCTGATGACAATTTATCACCTGCTTTTAAATCCATGTATTTAAGGGCACTGCGGATAGCATCGGCTTTAATTAAATCTGGTTCTTTATCTGGATCAGGAATGCACTCATCAACACCAATTACTTGCTCTGGGCTGGTGCCCCAGGTAATTTGCGGCTGAATAGTACTTGCCTCTAGCTCAACGTCTAAATCAAACTGTGCGCCTTCATCTGTTTTTAAGGTTTCCCAGTACGCAACGGCTGCATCAAACTCAGCTTCTTTTGGTGCAAATGGGCGACCTTTTAAGTAATCATATGTAATTTGGTCTGACGCGATTAAACCCGCTTTAGCACCCATTTCAATGCTCATATTACACAACGTCATACGCGCTTCCATTGACAGTGCTTCAATGCCTTCGCCACAAAACTCTGCTACATAACCCGTACCACCGGCTGTGCCTAATTTACCAATAACCGCCATGATCAAGTCTTTTGCCGTCACAGTTGGGCGCAACACGCCGTTAATTTGGATTTTCAGCGATTTGGCTTTTTTCTGTTGCAAGGTTTGCGTTGCTAAGACGTGCTCAACCTCAGAAGTACCAATGCCGTGAGCAAGAGCACCAAATGCACCGTGCGTTGAAGTATGGCTATCGCCACAGACTATGGTTGTGCCTGGTAAAGTGATCCCTTGCTCAGGCCCCATGACATGTACTATGCCTTGGTTAATTGAGTTTAAATCATAAAGCGTAATGCCAAATTCTTTACAGTTGGCATCGAGCGCCATTAATTGATTTTTTGATACTTCGCTTGCGGCATCTAATGAGCGACTTTTGGTCGATACATTATGATCCATCGTCGCGATGGTTTTTTCAGGGCAACGTACTTTACGGTTTTTTTCACGTAGGCCTGCAAATGCTTGCGGCGACGTGACTTCGTGCACTAAATGGCGGTCAATATAAAGTAAGTCGGTTTGCTCATTAATACTAGCAACAACATGTGCTTGCCAGATTTTATCGTATAACGTTTGGGCCACTTGCTCATTCCCTAATTCGGTTTAGCTCGCGACGTGACGGTTGCCACGAGCATAATTAATTTAAATTCGAGCCACAATCGCAGCGGCAACGTCTTGCGTTGTATAACCTGCGTTCGGGTAGATATCGGGTGTGCCTACACCGGCTTCTACAGCTTCGGCAACTGCTTTTTCAATACTGCGCGCAGCTTCATCTTGGCCTAGCGAGTAACGTAGCATTAAAGCGGCACTTAAAATTTGCGCTATTGGATTAGCAATCCCTTTACCTGCAATATCTGGTGCTGAGCCACCAGCCGGTTCATACATACCAAAACCAGACTGATTTAAACTTGCTGACGGTAATAAGCCCATAGAGCCTGTGATCATTGCGCATTCGTCTGACAAAATATCACCAAATAAATTGTCGCATAGCAATACGTCAAACTGACTTGGCTGCTTAACTAACTGCATAGCAGCATTATCAACGTAAATGTAATCAAGGTTTACTTCTGGATAGTCTTTACTGACTTCGGTGACAACTTCACGCCATAACACGCTTGATGCAAGTACGTTGGCTTTATCTACCGACGTGACATGATTGTTACGCAATTTTGCTGCTTCAAACGCAAAACGCGCAATTCGTTCAATTTCTTTGCGTGAATAGGTTTGCGTATCAAATGCGGCTTCATTTTCGCCTTCGCCACTGCGGCCTTTTTCGCCAAAATAAATACCCCCTGTAAGCTCACGCACACATAAAATATCAAAACCTTGCTCGCTAATATCGGCTCGTAGTGGTGACGCTGCACTCAACGCAGGTAATAACTGCGCGGGGCGTAAATTACAAAACAAGCCAAAATGTTTACGCAGTGGTAAAAGCGATGCGCGCTCTGGCTGCTCATCCGCCGGTAAATGCTCCCATTTAGGGCCACCGACTGAACCAAATAAAATAGCGTCTGCATTTTCGCAGGCAGCGAGCGTTGTCTCTGGTAATGCTTTACCAAATTCATCAATAGCAGCACCGCCAATAGCATGAGGATGACGAGTTAAGGTAAAGCCAAACTTACTGCTTACGGCATCAAGCACTTGCTCTGCTGCTGCCATCACTTCTGGGCCGATACCGTCGCCAGCTAATACTGCGATGCTATAATTCGTTTGACTCATCCTGCTTTCCTTTGTTGTTTTAAATCAGACACTTTTTGTGCACGATAAATTAAGTTATAAACGCGGATCATAGCGCGTACAGACGCTTCAACTACATCCGCTGCTATACCGGCGCCGTGGTAAGGACGACCATCGTATTTTGCGATAATATTTACTTGCCCTAGTGAGCTTGCACCTTCGCCGGTTGCTTCTAAATTGTATTCAATCATTTCCACTGCCATGCCCGTTAAGCGCTCAATCGCTAAAAATGAGGCCTCAACAGGGCCATTACCCGTAGCTGCTTCTTGCTTAGATTCGCCTGCGATTGTCATGCCAATAGTTGAGCTCGCCACTGATTGTGAGTTAGAGGTAGAGTTAACAAATTCCAATTGGTACTTTTCGTCTTTATCGCTGATTTGATTAAAGTAAATCATCGCTTCAAGATCATAGTCGTACACGGTGCCTTTTTGATCGGCAAGTGCCACAAAGCTGTCATATAGACTGTTCATGTCGTAATCGGTTTTTTGATAACCCAACTCTTCTAAGCGATGCTCTATAACGTGGCGACCTGAGCGTGAAGTCATATTTAATTGGTTGTTTGGTACACCTACGCTTTCTGGCGACATAATCTCATAGGTATTTTGCGCTTTTAATACACCGTCTTGGTGGATGCCAGAGCTATGCGCAAAAGCATTTTCGCCCACAATCGCTTTATTAGGCTGTACTGGCATATTACAAATTTTTGCCACCTGACGTGATGCGCGGTAAATTTCTTCACTGCGAATATCTGTATGCACTTTTAGGTGATCTTTACGCATCTGCATAATCATCGCCACTTCTTCAAGCGAGCAGTTACCCGCACGTTCACCAATGCCATTAATCGTACATTCGATTTGGCGCGCACCGGCTTGCACTGCGGCAATTGAGTTAGCAACCGCTAAACCTAGGTCATTATGACAGTGCACACTTAAACGGGCTTTATCAATATTAGGCACGTTATTTAACAAGTGGCGGATCATGGCAGCATATTCATCTGGCGTTACATACCCTACGGTATCAGGCAAGTTGATGGTTGATGCACCAGCATTAATTGCTTGCTCTACAATGCGGCATAAATCCCAATGCGGTGTACGGCCTGCGTCTTCACAGGAAAATTCCACATCATCCGTATAATTACGGGCAAGCTTGATTGATTTAACCGCCATAGCCGTCGCATCATCTAAACTCATGCGTAATTTGTGCTCTAAATGCAAAGGGCTGGTAGCAATAAAAGTATGAATGCGACTTTGTTGTGCTGTGCGAAGTGCTTCGCCACAGGCTTCAATGTCTTTGGCAACAGAGCGGGCTAAACCACAAATAATCGGGCCTTTTACTTCTGTTGCAATGCGTTGCACTGAACGAAAGTCCGCAGGGCTTGAAACCGGAAAACCCACTTCCATTACATCTACATTTAAGCGGCTAATGGTGTGCGCCAGTTGAATTTTGTCTTCTTCAGTAAGACTTGCCTTAAGCGCCTGCTCACCATCGCGTAAGGTGGTGTCGAAAATCCATACTTTATCTTGATCTTGCATAATCTGCCCTCAGTGTTCAACGACCCACGTTGCGAGATAAAAAAACCCCGCTTGATGCGGGGTTTTTTTATGTATTATTCAATGAAAATACACTAATCCCCGCTCACATACGTTAGCAGTAAGAGGTTTAGTTTTAGTGTAATTAAGTGTGTATTTTGCATCTACTTTTACTAAATGTGTGTTTAATTAGCTGTATTTTTAACACTCCACAGAGGTGCATGCAAGCATAATTTTTTCTTTAAAAGGAATTAAAAACGACATTAAAAGGTTTATTTATGCTAAAAAATGACATTAAAACATAAATAAATAAAAATTAGTCGATAATAGTGTTTAAATTACTTACCGACCCTCAAGGTTGGTGCTTATATTAGCTCTTCGGGTTTTTTCTCACAAAAACTAGATTGTTGGTTCAATCGCTTTATGAGTTTCGCGCACATAGTTACTCGCGCCTCGGGTAATATAGCGTAACTGCCAGATGACTCGCTCTACAAGCTCTTCGCGCTGCTGTGCGTCTATGTCTAGTGCTTCAGCGCCGGCATTAAATACCAGTGTTACCATGGCCTCTGCTTGAATATAAGCTTGAGTTGCATCGCAGGGGGTTTCGCTTTCAAGATAATGCGCAAGCTCTAGAATAAAATGCTTAATTTCACGAGCAACTGCGGCCCTAAATGCTTTGGATGTTCCTGAGCGTTCTCGCAATAGTAGTCTAAACTGGTTACTGGAGTTGTCGATAAACTCCATAAAGGTAATGACTGAGGTGCTGATAATACTATTATTGCCGCTGGCAATACGTCGGCGTGCTTGACGCATAAGTTGGCGCAATGTTAAACCGGCTTCGTCAACCATGGTTAAGCCAAGCTCATTCATATCTTTAAAATGGCGATAAAATGAGGTGGGGGCTATACCAGCTTCGCGGGCAACTTCGCGTAAACTTAAATTCGAAAAGCTATGTTCGGCACTTAATTGGTTAAATGCCGCCTGAATTAAAGCTTGTCGTGTTTTTTGCTTCTGTTGCGCACGAACACCCGACATAAACTACTCCTGATTTATTTTAAATCAAATTATGGTGATTTTTATCTCAATTCCCCAGTCTAATACTTGACGGCGAGAGAATGAAATATTATTTTAGCTTACAAGTGTACGCTCAGATTTATAAAGATGAATAAACCACCGATTATTTGGACTAACGTCCTGTTCTTTAGCCTTACTTTTTTGGCTGCCGCAACGCTTGTTCCTTGGTATGGTATAAGCTATGGATTTACCAGTGCGCACTGGATCGCATTTGTGGCATGTATGTTTTACGCCGGGATGTCGATCACCGCGGGCTATCACCGCCTTTGGGCACATAAAACCTACGATGCTCACCCTGCTGTTGAGATGATTTTTGCTATCGGTGGTGCATTTGCATTACAAAATAGTGCCCTGCACTGGAGTAGCGACCATCGTGTACATCATGGTCAAGTTGATGACCCAGTTAAAGATCCTTACGCTGCAACCAACGGTTTTTGGTATAGCCACATTGGTTGGATGCTGCGCGATTACCAAGGCGATAGTTATGGTGATTACAGTAACTGTCGAGACTTGCAGCGCAACAAAATTGTAATGTGGCAACACCGCCATTATTTAAAACTCGTATTAGCGACTAATATTGGTATTCCGCTAGCGCTGGGTTTATTAGTTGGCGATGTAATGGGTATGCTGTTATTGGCTGGCTTGCTGCGCTTGGTATTAAGCCAACATTTTACTTTTTTTATCAACTCAGTCGCGCACATTTGGGGCTCTCGCCCTTATACTGAAAAAAACACCGCACGCGATAATGGCTTTTTAGCATTATTTACGTATGGTGAAGGCTACCATAACTTCCATCATATTTTTGCGAGCGATTACCGCAACGGTATTAGATGGTTTCATTATGATCCAACAAAATGGATGATCCGCTCATTTGCAGCTATTGGCTTGGCTAAAAAGCTAAAACGAACACCAATTGAGCGTATTGAAAAAGCAAAAGCCGAAACATTGATGAATAAAACTCAAAATCGCTTGGCAAAATTGCCTTTAGCGCAAGATAAGCTTACATTATTGCAGCAAGAATATGATTTATTGCTGAAAAAGCTACAACACTTTTGTGCCCTGAAAAAACAGGTATTAGAAGTTAAAAAGAATAACATGCTGCAACAATGCGAAAAATCAGCTTTAATTACACAATACCATGAGCTTGAAGCCGCTTGGGAAACCCAAAAGCAGGCTTGGCTAGCACTGAATGCGAGGTTATTAAAAGCCTCTTTTAGTTAATGTAGGAGTGGCTGTGGCCAAACAACAAGTAAAGCAAGAACAACCATCATTTCAATATGATGCGATCATTATAGGCACAGGTCCTGGCGGTGAAGGTACCGCCATGAACCTGTCTAAAAGTAACAAAAAAGTGGCCGTTATTGAACGCCAAGAAGCCGTTGGTGGCGGTTGTGTGCATTGGGGGACCATTCCATCAAAAGCCCTGCGCCACTCTGTGAGCCGCTATATTGAGTACAAAGCAAACCCGTTATTTAATGTAGGAGAGCGCCCTACTCGTTTAACATTCCCCGATATTTTGCGCCATGCCAGTTCGGTTATTTCTAAGCAGTCTAATTTACGCAGTAGCTTTTACGATCGTAACCGTATTCATATGTTTCAGGGTGATGCGAGCTTTGTTGACAAGCACACCATTGAAATTAAACGCCTTGATGGTTCCACTGAGCGACTAACAGCCAAAACAATTGTTATTGCGACCGGTTCACGCCCTTATCGCCCACCAGAAGTCGACTTTACCCATTCTCGTATTTACGAAAGTGATACGATTTTAGGGCTTGAGCATGACCCTCATCGTGTTCTTATTTATGGCGCCGGTGTGATTGGCTGTGAGTATGCCTCTATCTTTAAAGGCCTCGGCGCAAAGGTTGATTTAGTAAATACCCGTGATCGCTTGCTTGCTTTTATGGATGCTGAAATTTCAGATGCACTAAGTTACCACTTTTGGAACAGCGGTATTGTTATTCGCCATAACGAAGAATTTGATCGTATTGAAACCCGTGATGATTGCGTGATCATGCATTTAAAATCAGGTAAGCGTGTTAAAGCTGACTGTATTTTATTTGCCAATGGTCGTACTGGTAACACTGATACATTAAACCTCGAAGCGGTTGGCTTAAAAGCTGATAGCCGCGGTCAATTAAAAGTAAACGAGACCTATCAAACTGACATTGACAATATTTATGCAGTTGGCGATGTTATTGGTTACCCAAGCCTTGCCAGTGCTGCGTTTGATCAAGGCCGCATTGCTGCTGATGCAATTGCCTGTGGTAACTGTGATGAAAAACTGATTATTGATATTCCAGCGGGTATTTATACCATTCCTGAAATGAGCTCTGTAGGTAAAACAGAGCAAGAGCTAACCGCAGCTAAAATTCCGTATGAAGTAGGCCGTGCGCAATTCAAACATTTGGCACGGGCGCAAATTGCGGGTACTGAAGTGGGTAGTTTAAAGATTTTATTCCATACCGAAACGAAAGAAGTACTCGGTGTGCATTGCTTTGGTGAGCGTGCCTCTGAGATTGTTCACATTGGCCAAGCAATTATGGAACAAAAAAATGGTGGCAACACCATAGACTACTTCGTAAATACCACGTTTAATTACCCAACGATGGCTGAAGCCTACCGTGTTGCGGCATTAAATGGCTTAAATCGCTTGTTTAAGTAAACAGCTAAGCAACAAAAAGCCCGCTTATTACTAAGCGGGCTTTTTTGATTATCAATAACAGCTGCTGTTACGTTTGCTATTACTTATGATATTGCGCACTTAGCTCATGTACTGCATTAATAAATACACCTGCGTTCTCAGGATCTACATCCGGTGTAATACCGTGGCCTAAGTTAAATACGTGGCCATTACCTGTACCAAAATCTTCTAATATGGTGCCCACTTCTTGGCGGATACGCTCTGGTGTACCATGCAGCATAGATGGGTCCATGTTGCCCTGTAGTGCCACTTTATCGCCAACACGACGCTTTGCATCACTGATATTAATCGTCCAATCAAGGCCGATAGCGTCACAGCCTGTTGCAGCGATTGCTTCAATCCATTGACCACCGTTTTTAGTAAACAGCGTTACAGGCACTTTACGGCCATCGTATTCACGAATTAAACCATCAACAATTTTGTGCATATATTGCAATGAGAACTCGTTGTAATCACGCGGGCTTAATACACCACCCCATGAATCAAATACCATTAATGATTGTGCACCCGCTTTAACTTGCGCGTTTAGGTAATCAATTACAGAATCAGCAAGCTTATCAAGCAATAAGTGCAATGTTTGTGGCTCAGCAAACGCCATTTTTTTAATTTTACCAAATACTTTACTGCTACCGCCTTCAACCATGTAAGTTGCAAGTGTCCATGGCGAGCCAGAGAAACCAATAAGTGGAACTTCACCCTTTAATTCACGACGAATAGTGCTAACGGCATTCATTACGTAGCCTAGCTCGTCGGTCGGGTCTAGCTTTGGAATTTTTTTAACGTCTGCTAATGATGAAATTGGGCGCTCAAATTTAGGACCTTCGCCAGTTTCAAAGTACAAACCTAGACCCATAGCATCAGGGATCGTTAAGATATCGCTGAATAATATAGCCGCATCTAACGGATAACGACGCAGTGGCTGTAACGTTACTTCGCAAGCAAGTTCTGCATTTCTACACAGGCTCATAAAATCGCCCGCTTGTGCACGTGTAGCGCGGTATTCTGGTAAATAACGCCCTGCTTGGCGCATCATCCATACCGGAGTTACATCAACTGGTTGCTTTTGTAGTGCACGTAAATAACGGTCGTTTTTTAATTCGCTCATAGCGTTAAGGATCCTAAAGCTTGTAGATATTGCGCAGATTGTATCACCATATTGAGCGGCTCTCTATCGCAATGATAGTAAAACACACTCAGATAGATACAGATCAACACTTTTATTCGGCGCGCAAAAAACACGCAACAAACAATAACATTTAATTATTTTTATTAATAAGTTTGCAACATCAATAAAAGCTTGGTATAACTTGTTCCGCGTTAACAATAACAACAATAAAAATTACATAAAAACAATAATAAAAATCTTCCCATAATAAAAAGAAAGCTTGTTTAAACAAGTCATGGAAAAAAGAATTAAACCACCATTTATGGTGGTTTTTTCTTGCCTGAAATAAGCCAAATAGCTTGCAATCTAGTATGAAAAACTGCTTATATACAATTCTGTTTAGATTCAGTTACTGAATAAATAAAAAATGTGTTGATTTTTGCTTCATATTTCATTGTTATGTAAAGAATAAAGAAAACCAACCCAGCTAAGGAGAATGATAATGCTGACGCGTTTAGAGAAAGCTCAAAAAAAATGGGGTGGTAGTCACACTGTTATCGATAAATGGCTAGCTGAACGCCAAGAGCTACTGGTTCTGTATTGTCGAATTGCTGGCTTTTCACCTTACGATAAAAAAGATCAGGCTTTGCCAGATCAATTACAAATTCAAAGCTTTTGCCAAATTCTGATGGACTACTTGTCTGCTGGTCATTTTGAAATTTACGATAACATCGCCAAAGCATGTGAACAAAAAGGCCCAAAAAGCCAACAGCTAGCGAGTGAACTTTACCCGCGTATTTCAGAAACAACAGATACGGCGCTAGACTTTAACGATAAATATGCTGAAGTGAATAAAAATGATCTACTAAATGATTTTGATAAAGACTTGTCAAAATTAGGCGAAGCGTTAGAGCTACGCTTTGAGTTAGAAGATGAACTAATCGACAACTTGTATTCTAATCATACTGATTAACATCCCCCAGGGCGTGTTGACCTTTGTGGATTGAAACTTGTTCAATCTAGGGGCGATTTAATCGCGGCGCGAGGTTTGTAACCTAGCAGGCTAAGTAAAAATCGAGCAAAGCTTCCGCGTCCTGCTCACGCCCCTTACCTACCTCCATGTAGGCAACAAAGAGTTAATCGCCCCTAGAAAGAACCCTTTGGGCAGCCCATGTTTGCCATTTATACTGCGTTATCGCCTAGTTATGGGGAGAAAATAAAAAAGGGACCAATTGGTCCCTTTTTTATTGCGTGCTAAGTATTGCGTGCTAAAAATTACTCAGCAGCGGCAGCTTGCTCTTCATCTTGAATTTCAAGTAGTTCTACTTCAAAAACAAGTGTTGAGTTAGCTGGGATCTTACCTAGGTCACGATCGCCATATGCAAGGTCAGCTGGGATAGTAAATTTGTACTTAGCGCCTACTGGCATAAGTTGCAAACCTTCAGTCCAACCTGGAATTACGCGATTTAGAGGGAACGTAGTTGGTTCGTTACGTGAATAAGAACTATCAAACTCAGTTCCGTCTAATAAAGTACCTTTGTAATGCACTTTAACAACATCTGTTGCAACTGGCTTTTCGCCTTCGCCGGCTGTTAGTACTTCGTACTGTAAACCAGACTCAGTAACTGTCACACCAGCTTTCGCTGCATTGTCAGCTAAGAATTTAATGCCTGCCGCTTGGCTTTTTTCAGCTTCTACTTTTGCATGTGCTTCTTGCTTAGTGCGCACAGATGTATCTAGTGCAGTTAATACTTCACGAATTTTTTCTTCGTCAATTTTTGCTTCACCAGCAAGCGCGTCTTTAAAGCCGCGAATTAATAGTGCTTGATCAAGCTCAATGCCTAACTCAGTTTTATCAGCAAGATCTTTATTTAAAAAGTTACCAACTGACGCACCAATACCGTATGCTTGTTGTTGTGCTTCTGTATCAAGCGTTACTGGTGCTTGTTCTTGTTTTGCTTCTTGATTACAAGCAGTAAGCGCTAAAACTGACGCTGCAATCAATGACAATTTAATCGTCTTTTTCATTTTAAATCTCCGACAAACTTTGCAGATGTCATTTATTGTATTATTACTAGTTAAAGATTAACGGCCTACATGATAGGCTGCTTATCTAATTACCATACGCAGACCACCTGTCATCATATTGGTGATTAGATAAACTGCCTAGGCTTTTAACGTACCTAGTCTAACCTCTCAATCACTAAGAGTTAAGGGGAAATACCTGTAATATGTCGATATTTCGTACTTTTTTGTATCTTCTGAGTTGTATTTTATTAATCGCTTGCTCAGAGCAAAAAAACCAAGCAACGGCCAGCTACGAGCATGCCGCTAAAGGTGCGTTTGCCTCTGCCATTTCTCACGATGGTACATATAGCCTGATTTCATCTATACACCATGGGGTCGCCCTATGGGATAATCAACAGCAGGTACTCAAATACCAGTGGTTTCAACAGCAAGACCAAGATAGCCTAGTGCATACAGTGGCTATTTCATACGATAATAGCCACGCTGTTACCGCAGAAAAAACTACCTTCGCAGTGTGGGATATCGCCACTGGCGCCAATACCGGTTATTACAAAATCAAAACGGCCACCATTCGCGATATTGCTATCAGCAACCAAGGGCGCAGTGTTTTATATGGCCGCAGCGACAATGTTGTTGTTTACCTCAACTTAGAGACCGGCAGGCGCATTGAGTTCCTTGGTCACCAAGAAAAAATTAATGTGGTTGATCTTGCTCCTAATGGCCGTTTTGCGTTGAGTGGCTCGAATGATTACGTTGCCTATTTTTGGGATACCCGTACCGGGCAAGTTATTCATCGTTTTAATCACCCCAACCGTGTTACCCATGTCACACTCGATCCGCAAGGGCGCTATGCATTTACCGCCGACAGTATGGCACAAGCACGTGTATGGCAGCTGACAACAGGTGATCTTGTTAGTAAACTGGCGTATATTGCTCGACAGAAAATTTTCACTACAGCTCGCTTTAATGAACAAGGCACACTGCTGGTAACAGGCTCGCCAAATCGCTTGGTTGATTTATGGCAATTATCAGACGGTGAAAAAATTCAGAGTTGGCATGTAACCCCACGCGAAGGCAGCAAGCCTAAGTCGGCGGTGGTTTTGGATGTTGCTTTTACTGACAACGGCACAGCGTTGTTAACCGAGAGTTCAAGCGGAATCGCTGAGCGTTTTACTATACGAGAACAAAATGAACACAATTGAACATCGCTTAATGGAACTTGAGGCTAAAGTCGCCTTTCAAGATGAAACGATTGAAATTTTAAATGATGAAATAAAAGTTCACCAGCAGCTATTGGCAAAAATGAAACGCCAAACAGAGCTACTGGCTGAAAAAATCAAAGAATCACAATCATCGTCAATGATGATGTCTGATACCCCAGAGCCACCACCACCGCACTATTAAAAGCGCAGAGGTGATCAATCACCTGGCTTAAACACGCCAATAACTTGTTCAAATTGGCGTGTTGATGCCTGAACTGCCTGCTCTGGCTGAGTCATCTTGTGACCACACTGCACACACTCAACTTTTTCTACATCATGCTCTTTATAAAGCATCATCATATCCATGGTTTTACATTCAGGACATGTTGCACCAGCAATAAATCGTTTTTTCTGTTTCACAGCACTTCCCCACAGTTTTAACTGTCATCATTTTATCCTAATATCTACCAAGGTGATACGATTGATAACCATAAGTCGATCCGTGCTATGATATAGGCAATTCAATCAGGGCACAGTAAAGTAACGTATTCATGATCCAAATTTCAGAAATAGAACTATTACGTGGCGGTAAAGCACTGCTCAAAGACGCATCAGCGACGTTATTTCCAGAACATAAAGTTGGCCTAGTTGGCGCAAATGGTTGCGGTAAATCAACGCTATTTAGTTTATTAAAATCTGAGCTGCAGCTGGACGCCGGTAATTGCAGTATTCCAAAAGATTGGTCTATCGCATCAGTAAAACAAGAAACACCTGCGCTTGATATCAGCGCAATTGACTACGTATTACAAGGCCACCCGGAGTATTACACCTTGCGCATTGCCCTGCGTGAAGCAGAACAAAATGATGATGGTGATACCCAAGCCAAAGTTCATATCCAACTTGAACATATTAAAGGCTATAGCATCGAAGCCAAAGCAGGCGAACTACTGCATGGCTTGGGCTTTGCCAATAACCAGATTGAAAACCCTGTTAGTGACTTCTCTGGTGGTTGGCGTATGCGCTTAAACCTTGCACAGGCGCTTATTCGTGATGCCGACTTATTACTACTAGATGAACCAACAAACCACTTAGATTTAGATGCAGTGTATTGGCTGGAGCGCTTTTTACGCGCGTATACCGGCACGCTGGTATTGATATCTCATGACCGCGAATTTTTAGATGCTGTCGTTGATCAGATTTGGCATATCGACAAACAAAAAATCAATGTATACAAAGGCAACTACTCGCAGTTTGAGCGTCAAAAAGCTGAACGCCTATTACAACAGCAAGCAATGTTCGAAAAGCAACAAGATCAAATCGCTCACCTTGAACAATTTATTACCCGCTTTAAAGCAAAGGCCAGTAAAGCCAAGCAAGCGCAGAGCCGTGTTAAAGCCCTTGAGCGTATGGAAAAGCTCGCCCCAGCACATGCTGACTCGCCTTTTGATTTTGAGTTTGCTGAACCAACCGCGCTACCAAACCCATTAATGACGCTTGATAAAGCCCAAGCAGGTTATGGCGATGTCACCATTTTAAATAGTATTAAGCTTAACTTAGTGCCGGGCAGTCGCATTGCTCTACTTGGCCGTAATGGCGCGGGTAAATCTACACTGATCAAATTACTCTCTGGCGATTTGCAGCCACAAGCAGGTGAAGTGTTTCAGCATCAGGGTTTAAATATTGGCTACTTTGCCCAGCATCAGTTGGAATCGTTAGATCTAAAAGCCAGCGCAATTACCCATTTACAGCGCTTAAACCCTAAAGCCACCGAGCAATCACTGCGTGACTTTTTAGGCGGTTTTGCTTTTATTGGTGATAAAGCGCTTGAGCCTGTAGCACCGTTTTCTGGTGGCGAAAAAGCCCGTTTAGTACTCGCTATGTTGGTGTATCAAAAACCTAATCTATTATTACTGGATGAGCCAACCAACCACCTTGATTTAGAAATGCGTCATGCATTGGTCATGGCATTGCAAGGATTTGAAGGCGCTATGGTGACGGTATCGCATGACCGTCATATGCTTAAAAATACCGCTGACGAGTTTTACCTAGTAGATAACGGCGAAGTAACGCAATTTGGTTACGAACTCGATGACTATTACCAATGGTTACTCAATGCCAATAAAGAAGCAGCTAAAGCAACACAACCTGACGATGAGCCAAAAGCCAACTCAGGTGTTAACCGTAAAGAACAAAAACGCTTAGAAGCGGAGTTTAGAAAAGCCACGCAGCCACTTAAAAAGCAAATCGAAAAGCTCGAAAAGCAACTCGACAAATACACCGCAGAGCTAGCTGAAGTTGAAGAAGCACTCGGCGATAACGAACTTTACAGCGATGACAATAAGGCGAAGTTAAAAGAGCTACTAACTAAACAAGCCACTCTTACGCCTAAATTAAACGACGTTGAAGAAACGCTATTAATGGCGCTCGAAGAAATGGAAGAAAAAGAACAAGCGTTTGCCGATGAACTTGCTCAATAGCGATAATTTTTGGCAATTCTCCTGCGCTTTTTATGAGCAATGCGACAACCAAAAAACCTTGCTGGCACTACAAAACCAGCAAGGTAAAAACGTCAACCTGTGTTTATTGCTGCATTATTTAGATTCGCTAGGATTAAAAATTAATAGCAACCAACTCGATATTTTAGTGGCCACCATTAGCGATTTTGATCAAAACGTAATGTACCCGCTACGCACCGCCCGCGCCCACCTAAAAGCGAATCAAGCCACCATCAGCGGCTACGCTTGTATTCGCAAAGAACTACTCAGCGCCGAACTAAAGCTTGAAAAACAACAGCAGCAAATATTGATTGATGCGGTTAATTGCATGGATTTAGCAAAACAGGCAGCGCCGCATAATATTGAGATGTATTTGGCAAACACTTGAGCTTTAAACGTTAATTCCACAGCCAAGTAGAATCATCACCTTGCTTGGTTGTATTCAGGAAACTTTAAAAATTGATAAGCAACAGGCTAAACACGACCCAGCTCATGACTACTCTCAATTGCGGTAGGCTTTGCCTTTTGCAGCCTAAAACCCAAAACGGTAATTAATACCAATCTACATAAATATTTGAACAATTTAACGAATTAAATAGACCCCATATCTATCCAGATTGGTATAAAACGTTCTATGATTTTTTTATCACTCTCTCATGAGTTAATTAACTGTACGATGAATGTTTTTAGTGTGTATATTGAACAGCTTAAAAACCGTATATTAAAAACTAAAAGGATTACTTATGAAGTATAAAAAAACAATTCCCTTCATACTGCTAGCACTTATCATCAACTTTAATGCTTTTTGCAACGAGATCAGTAAAACTCCTTTTATACTTGGTGACACACTATCATTTCAATCTTCCATTTTAGGCCAAAAAAGAGAGATAAATGTTTATCTACCAGAAGGCTATAAACATAATGGCGAACAAACTTACCCTGTCATTTACTTGTTAGATGGCTCAAAAGAAGAAGACTTTATACATATTGCTGGTTTGGTTCAATTTGGCTCATTTTCTTCGCTAAAAATGTTGCCAAAAAGTATTGTTGTAGGCATAGCCAATATTGATAGAAAGCATGATTACACTCCACCAAGCACACACCCTTTAGACATACGCGATCTACCAACTCATGGTGGCTCTGCAAAATTTATTCAATTCATAGGAAAAGAATTACAGCCATTAGTGAATAAAACCTATCGTAGCAACCAAGAAAACACGTTAATTGGCCAATCTTTAGGCGGGCTACTCGCGACTGAAATACTACTAAAGCACCCTCAACTTTTTTCGCGCTATATAATTATCAGTCCAAGCATGTGGTTTAACGACGCAAAATTATTAAATAACCCCGTAAGCCCTACTCATTCACCCAAAGCTGTTTATGTGGCGGTAGGTAAAGAAGGTAAGGTTATGGAAGAAGGTGCCAAACAAGTTTACAACAAATTAAAAAAAGAGCTTCCTACGTCTTCGCAAGTTAACTTCACCTACTTTGAACAACTTGATTATAACGAGACTTTACACCTTGCTGTTTACGATGCATTTAAGCAGTTTTATATGGAGCAGTAAAAGTATCATAAGAAATACTTTAACTTAGGCGAAATTAGCAAGCAGAGCGCTTACCAAAATCCGAGTGAGCAGTGGTTGTTGTAGTGCCCGTATCGTCACAGCTCAATGGCAAGTAAATGTCTCTGCATTAATTTTTGATTTAGCGACGTGCCGCCTTAATTAATTTATACACTTAACCTTTGCGCAAATAATGTTTGAATAAACTCTAAAAATGCGCGTACTTTAGGGATATCTAAACGATGCTTTGGGTAGAGGGCAAATATATCAACAGTCTCCATCCCCCAATTAGGGAGTACTGAAACCAACTCAGACTTTATTAACGCTTCTTGACACATATAATCAGGAAGTACAGCCACACCTAAACCATCAATAACGAGTTGCTTTAATAATGTGAAATCATCAACGATAGCTTTAGGCTCTAATTTACATTCATAATGCTGCTTACCAGCAGACAACGTCAACTTAGTACTCTTTTGCGCGCTGCTCATCAATAGTAAATCACATTCACTTAACTGCTGTACTGACTTAATATCACCCTGCGATTGTAAATACTGCGGGCTTGAATATAGTTTACGACTGATTTTACCCAAACGCTTTGCAACCAAGCGGGAGTCATCTAAATCCCCGATTCTGATCACCAGATCAAACCCTTCTTCAATTAAATCTACGCGACGGTTTATTAATTCCAGCTGTAAATTTACGTTAGGATACAGCCGCATAAACTGCGCTAAGCTCTCTTTTAGTACTTCATGCCCTATTCCTACAGATGCCCCCACTTTTAACTTACCACTGACTGTATCAAGTGATTTTGCCACTGACACTTTAGCAAGCTCAAGCTCCTGCTGAATACGTCGGCAATGTTCTAAATAACGCATACCCACTTCTGTAATGTGCTGTGTGCGTGTTGTACGCTCTAATAAGGTAACCCCTAAATTACTTTCTAGCCTTGCTATTTTACGGCTCAAGTTGGCTTTAGGAATATTGACTCGCTCGGCGGCTAACGTAAAGCTACCAGCATCGATTACAGCTATAAATAGCATCATGTCGTTTAAATCAATGTCAGACACTTAAACACCTATTGTTGTTGAATTTGAAAAAGCAATTTGCATTTCTACGTATTTATCAAACAATCATATCTCTCTAAAATGATTCCATCAACTCAACGCACCAGTAAGGTATTAAGTATGAAAGTATTATCTAGAGATTCATTAAAGTTAGGCGGCTTTGCAGGCATTACAGAGCATCGCTTAGTGACCGATAGCAGGGTTTTTGGGGCGCGTAAAAAACCAGAAACTTTCGAAGGCTTTGGTAACATGGTGTACCTTGCTGATGCTCGATACAATCCATTAGGCAGCTCTGGTATGCACCCACATAGTGAAATCGATGTTATTTCAATTATTATTGAAGGCAGAGTGAGCCATGAAGGATCGATGGAACACGGTAAAGATTTAATAGCAGGTGATGTGCAAGTACAAAGAGCCGGTGGTGAAGGCTTTAACCACAACGAAATCAACCCTGACAACAAGCAAAACCGCATGCTACAGGTATGGGCCTTACCGGAGAAAAACGGCCAACCAGCCGACTACAAAACATACACCCCCAGCAAATCAGGCGTCACCCGTATTTATGGCGGTGATAACAACCAACATACTACTTTTAACAGTCATACGGTTATGGAAATAGTGCATTTACAAGCAAATGAATCAATGCAAATCGCACAAGAAAACCTTGCTTATATTATTTCAGGCGCTGCTGTTGCTGATAACTTAACAATCGGTACGGATGCAGAAACTACATCTCTAAACGAGGGTGACTTAATCTCAAGCCAAGGTATTCTCTTCTTAGCTAAAACAGATTTACACATGCTGGTTGTTAAAAAGCTTACAGACTAAGTTAAACATAAATGACGACCCACACGATGAATACCTGAGCTTAAAAGTTAATGTAGGTCGCGGATTTATCCCGACAATTTTTATAAGCACACTTAGATTGATCTAACTTTTTGTTATTTTAAAAACCAGCAGTGTAAAGGCCCTTAGCTACTTTTTTAATGCGTTAACAGTCTTCAAAACATGATCCATATCAACTTATTTACCGCTGTTTTTATAATCAGGAAAATAGCTTGATCTGGATCATATCCCCCCCCGCTAAGTCGGCCTATGATTAACCCATAGACATCAGGAGGCAGGTTATGGACGTATTCTTTAGAGATTTTTTTAGCGACCCAGTACTATTTTTATCATTTGGTTTTTTAGGAATAGTTATTAGCTTATGCCTTTTCTTTGTGTATTTCTTTATGAAAAAAATACACGATGCAGATATTCCAGAACAGCATTAAGCACGACGCACAAAGCCCCTATCAAGTTATTTGATTAGGGGCTTTTTATTGCTAAAAATTTGTTACACTAGCGATTCAATTAGCTAAACAGTTTTAAATTATGTCTACAGAATTCAAGCCTGCTTGGTGGATGACCAACCGCCATGTGCAAACAATTATGCCGCGGTTTTTTCGCCCATTTCATACCACGCGCTACCAATTAGAGCAGCTTGATACTCCCGACGGTGATTTTTTAGAACTTGCTTGGTCACTTCCTAAAGACGATAACGCACCACTTGCTATTGTGCTGCACGGCCTCGAAGGCAATATCAATAGCTTTTATGCTAAAGGCATGATGAAAGCACTAAAAAAGCAGGGTTTTAGTGTTGTCTTAATGCATTTTCGTAACTGCTCTACGCAAGTTAACCGTTTGCCACGTGCTTATCACAGTGGTGAAACAGGTGATCTCGACTTTTTTATCAAACAACTTAAACAACAGTTTCCTCAGCGTTTAATGGTTGCTGTGGGTTTTTCGCTCGGTGGCAATGTACTGGCTAAATATTTAGGTGAACAAGGTGAGCAATGCTTACTCGATGGAGCGGCGGTTATTTCGGCCCCTTATGATTTATCGCCTTCATGCCAAGTAATTCGTAAAAGCTTGGCTAAAATTTATCAAAAGTACTTACTTGATCGCATGAAAAAATCAATGAAGCGAAAGCTCCCTCAAATCAAGCAACAAATTAACTTAACGCCTGAACAACTTATGGGTATTAACGATTTATGGCAATTTGACGATAAGCTTACCGCACCATTACACGGCTTTGTGGGTGCTGAAGATTACTACCAGCAAGCTAGCGCCATGCCTTTTTTAAAACATATAACAACGCCTACCTTACTTGTACACGCCAAAGACGACCCAATGTTGTCAATAAAAGCCGTGCCCAGTAGGCAAGATGTGAGTGAGCATGTTACGCTGCGCATCTCAGAAAAAGGCGGCCATGTTGGCTTTATAAGTGGTAAAAACCCATTCAGGCCCATTTATTGGTTAGAACAGGTCGTGCCACACTACTTTACCCAGATCGTTAAAAAAGAGCCGTTATGATCATCCCCCATGAGCAGTTAGATAAAGACACCCTATACAATTTAATCGAGAGCTATGTGCTGCGCGAAGGCACCGATTACGGTGATGTTGAATACAGTATTGAGGCAAAAGTTAGTCAGGTAAAAAAACAGCTACACAATGGCGAAGCCATGGTGTTCTTTTCAGAGTTACATGAGTCGGTGACCATTATTTCTAAAAGCGAATTTAAAGCCCTTCAAAGTGAAGTGCAATTTAGCGAGTAAACTTGTAACCCGAGTTACAAAAATAGACAATGGCTTTTTCACTCAAAGAGCCATTAAAAATGATAAAACTAAGCTCAGTAGTTATTGCCGTTTCACTTGCTTTGTCCTGCCATACCCTACAAGCTACAAGTATTACCGCATCCGACAAGGCAATTAAACTCGCTAAAGATACAATATTGATCGATACCCATATTGACGTACCGTATCGTATACACCGAAATTGGGCCGATGTAACACAAGCGACTGACGGCGGTGATTTTGATTACCCACGTGCAGTTAAAGGCGGTTTAAATGCCCCTTTTATGTCGATATATATTCCTGCTCATTTAGAGTTTGAAGGCAAAGGTAAAAGCTACCAACTGGCAAACCAGTTAATTGATGGTATGGAAGCAATTGCACAGCGTGCACCTGATAGATTTGCAATTGCAGATTCGACCACAGATATTAAAGAACACTTTAAGCAAGGTAAAATATCGCTGGCGATGGGCATGGAAAATGGCTCTCCGATTGAAGGTGAGCTAAAAAACCTACAACACTTTTTTGACCGCGGCGTGCGCTATATAACGCTAGCTCATTCACAAAGCAATCATATTTCTGACTCGTCGTATGATATTCGCCGTAAATGGAAAGGCTTAAGCCCATTTGGTAAAGAGCTAGTAAAAGAGATGAATAACATTGGCATGCTAATCGATGTATCACACATTTCAGATGATGCGTTTTATCAAGTAATGGCATTATCTAAAACACCGGTTATTGCTTCACATTCATCATTGCGTAAATATACACCAGGTTTTGAGCGTAATATGGATGATAAAATGCTATTAGCGCTTAAAAAGAATGGTGGTGTTATTCAAATCAACTTTGGCTCAAGTTTTGTCACTTCAAGCTCTCGTAATTGGTACGATCAACTCAATAACACCAAAGATTCAGCGAAAAAACAAGGCACTAAATTAAGCAAAGATTTTGATGCCGCTTATCGTGCTAAAAACCCATTCCCATTTGCAAGCTTAGAGCAAGTACTTGATCATATTGATCACGTTGTTGAGCTAATTGGTATCGATTATGTTGGTATTGGCTCTGATTATGACGGTGTGGGTGACTCATTACCTATTGGTTTAAAGGATGTATCAACCTATCCAAACCTTGTGCAAGGTTTAATGAATAGAGGTTACAGCGATACTGATATTAAAAAAATACTTAGTGGCAACACGCTACGAGTTTGGCAACAAGCCGAAGCCTATGCAGCAAAACATTAAGCGTTAATTTAATAAAGGTACGCCCATAGTTTATGGGCGTACCTTTACGCTAATCATCTATTTAAAACTATTTGCAACTCTCTTTCAGGGCTTTTTCTCTACATCTTTTAACAGACTTTAATACCCAAAAGCGGTAGATTATTGCTTTTTAATATGGAGTCTCCTACATGCCAATTAGTAAAGGATCTTTTGCTATTGCCCTTGCTTCAATTGCTGTTGCAATCTCATGCTATGGTGCATTTTTCAAATCTGCCCCCCTTGTTGCTCACCAGCTTGATACCGAAATTTTACAACAATCAGTAAAAGACTTACCAAAAAATAGCCACGATAGTCCGCCTTCTATTACAGAACTTCACAACAAGATAAGCGCTTTACAGCGACAAGTAGCAAACTTGAATTTACAAAACCCTACAGCTAACAAAGTACAAAATACGGATGAATTTAAAGAGTTAGTATTAGCCGTGTTAGTAGAGAAAGAGCAAGAAGAAGTAGAAAAAATGCGTGAAGAAAACCCGTTATACGGTTTTTATGCAGACTTGCCACAAGATTATGAGCTGCGTATCAAATCAGAGCCTGAATATGCCAAAAAGGTTACTGCGCAATTACGGGAACAAATTCTTAACCCTAATCTTGCCGATATTGATAGGCTGGCAGCATTAAGCCAACTACAAATGAATATGTATATTTTGAATAAATCAAAAATGCCTGAATATGATTTTGAAGTAGTCGATAACATTTTAGATTTGGCTGAAAATAGTACTGATGATAAGTTTAAAATTCAAGCGATAGAAGTGACCACTCAATCACCTGTACTTGACTATCGCCTCGCAGAGCGTTTTACCTCGTTATTAAAACAAGACTCTAATGACTATATACGCCGCTTAGCTGGTCAGGGGCTGCTGGCACAGTATTACCAAGCCCAAGATTCGCAAAATGAATATAGTAAACAGATTGCCCAACACATCCTATCACTCTATCAAAATACATCTGATAGTACTGTGAAGTCAGTATTAAACGATATGATGGGCAATGAGAGCTTACTAGAAGAAATGCGAAAACACACTGAGGGCTAATTATTTAAAGGCTTGAGCTGTTAGATATAAAAAATTCATACTTGTATTTATCAAGGATCACTGAGCTTTGCCTATACTTGTCTATATCAGCCCATAAATAAGCTATCAACATAACGTAATATGCGCACGATTAAAATTAAAAGTGGCATTACTATTAGCTACCAAGACCAAGGAGATAAATCAGCCCCCGCGATTATACTTATTATGGGCTTAGGGGCGCAGCTCATCGTGTGGCCTGAAGAACTCTATTTTGGCTTGGTTAATAGTGGCTTTAGAGTGATCAGGTTTGATAATCGCGATACTGGCCTTTCGAGCCAATTAGAACAGTATGGCGATCCGAGCTTACTAAAAATTTGGTTAAGTAAACGTCTGCCACTGACATCCAGCAATATGTATACTCTTGATGATATGGCAACTGATGTGATTGAGTTAATGGATGCACTGAACATAAAAAAAGCCCATCTAGTTGGCGCATCTATGGGGGGCATGATTGCACAAATTATTGCCGCAAAATATAAAAAAAAGGTCCTGAGCCTAACCTCAATCATGTCTAGCTCTGGCAAACTGAAACTATCATTATCTGGGCTAAAATTATTTCTACAACTAGTAAAACATCGCCCTAGGTCCCCTAACCGCAATAGCGCCATTCAGTATAATATTAAACTTAATCAACGAATCGGCAGTCCCGCTTATCCCCAAGATGAGCAAGTATTACGCAAACAAGCCATTTCAGGGGTAGATCGTGCGTATAACCCTCGGGGTTTCAATCGCCAATTAGCAGCCATTGCCGCAAGTGATTGCAGGCAACATTTAATGCCGAAAATAAAAGCACCTACTTTAGTCATTCACGGCAATGTAGACCCAGTTATGCCCGTTGCCGCGGGTAAATTAACCGCGATGCAAATACGTAAAGCGAAACTAAAAATAGTCACAGGCATGGGTCATAATTTCCCACCTGCATTAATGGCAAAAATGACCAAGTGGATCAGTAAACACGTTAAAAAAGCAGAGAAAAAACGCACCCAGAAAAAGTTAAAAAAATTATTTCAAATCGACTAATTTGCCGCGACCGAGCTTTACGCCGATTTGATTTGTCTCCGACGAACCAGAACTTTTTGATAGTTACTCGGGGGCAAGCCCCCAGAGGTTTCTTTCTTAAAAAACAAATAGTTGCACGCAACTGTAATAGCCGTAGCTTAAATTACACCTTCAGAGTTGCTTTGCGATGCATATAAGATCAAAATACAACCATTGTTAAAGCTATACCCAAGCCACCTCAAGATGCAGACTTCAGCGTTTCACAGGTGTTTAATATCAAGGCGTTACTTTGCAATAATGGCAGTCCCTTTTAAGAAGTAACAACGATGAGAGTAAGCGCCTGTGAAACGCCCAACGGGTTGGTTTAAAAGCAATTTATACTGCGTTATTAATTTTAACAAGGGAACAACCATTATTTGCAATCAATGCCTTGCCTAAATTGCTTTTAATTCCAACTGAAACTCGCATCTTGAGGTGGCTTGGGTACATATAAAAATCAAAAAATAGAAGAAGCACATGAAACTTTGCAATTTAATCCTAAAGCTACTAATTATTTTTCCTACTATTACAATGGCAAATGACTATAAAGCCCAATGCTATGAACTTAAAAGTGTCCTAAAAGCGAAGAATAATGCCAATTTAGTTTGGGGTGACTACTCCACGAGTAAATTAATGGCTATTGAAAAAATTCAAATGAATGGCTTTGAAGTACCTATTATTGTTACTGAAAACGTGGAATATAGTGCTTTTTATGACAGCAACTCCCCAGGCTTAACCATAATGGAGCGGGATGAAGATGATGACGAAGGTGGTTTTAAATCTCAAATACTCTTTTTCAACTCATTACTGTCACAAAGCGCTGAGAAAAAATTCCCACCACCATTCCCAGATACTGTTTTTGAAATAATTAAAGAGAGCCTATCTGTTACACCTGATGATGTTAATTGCAATATAGCCATGCCAGAAGAAATGAATACCCTCATAAAGCAATCGGTTATGATTACCACGAAATCTCTTTATGCTCGTAGTAATACAGCAAGTGCAATTAGGATAAATGGTAGAAATGCTTTCATAATAACTAACAACTTTGGTTTCGAATATTTTGAGATGCGCAACAATAAAACGCTACTGATGGTCGTTGATACTTATGAGGCAAGTGACTTGGACCAATTTATCAATTCAATTAATTCTCAGAATGCCCTAAGTGAACCGCCAATTGTCACTCAAGCCATTTTAGAAGGAGTTAATTCCAATAAGGTCGCTGACTGGGAAAATGTGCTAGAAATAATGAAAGTGAATAACTACTCTGAATCATCTACAAATGACATTATTGAGTTAATTTCGAAATTAACAGAACAAAATAAAAAATAAATTTTAAACATCCCCTTAGTTTGGGTGGAGTTTAGCGAAACTCAACCCAAGCTAAGACGTTTGAATTCACATTGTGCAGCTAGCACACTTTACTCCCGTAAACTTTCTAACTTTCTACAAGCATTAAAAAGGCCACTAAATGACTTTGCTCTAATATACCCGATTCTCGGGTTTCGTAAAACTCAACCCAAGCTACGGCGTTTGAATTCATACCGGGCAGCTCGCGAACTTTTCTACAGACATTAAAAAAGGCCACCGAAGTGACCTTTTTCTAACAATTAACTTAAACGTTAATTATTACTCTACGATAGTTGCTACAACACCAGCACCTACAGTACGGCCACCTTCACGGATAGCAAAACGAAGACCTTCATCCATCGCGATTGGCGAGATTAGAGTTACAATTTGGAGCCTGGCGATGACCTACTTTCACATAACAAATGCTACACTATCATCGGCGCTGTTTCGTTTCACTACTGAGTTCGGCATGGGATCAGGTGGGTCCAAAACGCTATTGTCACCAAGCAAATTGGGTGTCAGTTCGTATCTCTACGCACTAACTAAAATTTGAAAATGCTGATAATTGTCTTCTTACAACTTTAAGCTTATCGCTTACAGCTGTTAGTAAATCTACTTTAGTTGTCGCGATAAATCACGACCTACAATCTTAACTTCTTGCGCTATCAACTATCACATAAAACGCGTTTGGCGTTGTATGGTTAAGCCTCACGGGTAATTAGTACAAGTTAGCTTAACATATCACTATGCTTCCACACCTTGCCTATCAACGTTGTAGTCTCCAACGGCCCTTCAGAGAGCTTATAGCTCTAGTGAGAACTCATCTCGAGGCCTGCTTCGCGCTTAGATGCTTTCAGCGCTTATCAGTTCCGAACGTAGCTACCGGGCAATGCCATTGGCATGACAACCCGAACACCAGCGGTTCGTTCACTCCGGTCCTCTCGTACTAGGAGCAACCCCTCTCAATTCTCAAACGCCCACGGCAGATAGGGACCGAACTGTCTCACGACGTTCTAAACCCAGCTCGCGTACCACTTTAAATGGCGAACAGCCATACCCTTGGGACCGACTTCAGCCCCAGGATGTGATGAGCCGACATCGAGGTGCCAAACACCGCCGTCGATATGAACTCTTGGGCGGTATCAGCCTGTTATCCCCGGAGTACCTTTTATCCGTTGAGCGATGGCCCTTCCATTCAGAACCACCGGATCACTATGACCTACTTTCGTACCTGCTCGACGTGTCTGTCTCGCAGTTAAGCTGGCTTCTACCATTACACTAACCGTACGATGTCCGACCGTACTTAGCCAACCTTCGTGCTCCTCCGTTACTCTTTGGGAGGAGACCGCCCCAGTCAAACTACCCACCAGGCACTGTCCGTAACCCCGATTCAGGGGCCAACGTTAGAACATCAAAACTACAAGGGTGGTATTTCAAGGACGACTCCACAACAACTAGCGTCGCTGCTTCTAAGTCTCCCACCTATCCTACACATGTAGGTTCAATGTTCAGTGCCAAGCTGTAGTAAAGGTTCACGGGGTCTTTCCGTCTAGCCGCGGGTACACAGCATCTTCACTGCGATTTCAATTTCACTGAGTCTCGGGTGGAGACAGCGTGGCCATGGTTACACCATTCGTGCAGGTCGGAACTTACCCGACAAGGAATTTCGCTACCTTAGGACCGTTATAGTTACGGCCGCCGTTTACCGGGGCTTCGATCAAGAGCTTCTCCGAAGATAACCCCATCAATTAACCTTCCGGCACCGGGCAGGTGTCACACCGTATACGTCATCTTGCGATTTTGCACAGTGCTGTGTTTTTAATAAACAGTCCCAGCCACCTGGTCACTGCGGCTCCCGTCCGCTTAGAGAGCAAGTCTCATCACAGATAGGAGCGTACCTTCTCCCGAAGTTACGGTACGATTTTGCCTAGTTCCTTCACCCGAGTTCTCTCAAGCGCCTTAGTATTCTCTACCTGACCACCTGTGTCGGTTTGGGGTACGATTCCATATAATCTGAAGCTTAGAGGCTTTTCCTGGAAGTATGGCATCAGCAACTTCATCACCGTAGTGACTCGTCTCGTGTCTCAGGTTTAATGTTCGTCCGGATTTACCTAAACAAACGCCCTACTCACTTTCACATGGACTACCAACGCCATGCTTGCTTAGCCTGCTCCGTCCCCCCATCGCAATTATATCGAGTACAGAAATATTAATCTGTTTCCCATCGACTACGCCTTTCGGCCTCGCCTTAGGGGTCGACTTACCCTACCCTGATTAACATGGGATAGGAACCCTTGGTCTTCCGGCGTGGGAGTTTTTCACTCCCATTATCGTTACTCATGTCAGCATTCGCACTTCTGATACGTCCAGCATACCTCCCGGTACACCTTCAACCGCTTACAGAACGCTCCCCTACCACTCAGAATAAATTCTGAATCCGCAGCTTCGGTGCATAGTTTAGCCCCGTTACATCTTCCGCGCAGACCGACTCGACCAGTGAGCTATTACGCTTTCTTTAAAGGATGGCTGCTTCTAAGCCAACCTCCTGGCTGTCTGGGCCTTTCCACATCGTTTCCCACTTAACTATGACTTTGGGACCTTAGCTGGCGGTCTGGGTTGTTTCCCTCTTCACGACGGACGTTAGCACCCGCCGTGTGTCTCCCGGATATTACTTTACGGTATTCGGAGTTTGCAAAGGGTTGGTAAGTCGGGATGACCCCCTAGCCTTAACAGTGCTCTACCCCCGTAAGTATTCGTCCGAGGCTCTACCTAAATAGATTTCGGGGAGAACCAGCTATCTCCCGGTTTGATTAGCCTTTCACTCCTAGCCACAGGTCATCCCCTAACTTTTCAACGTTAGTGGGTTCGGTCCTCCAGTTGATGTTACTCAACCTTCAACCTGCCCATGGCTAGATCACCGGGTTTCGGGTCTATACCTTGCAACT
>NZ_JBISHB010000027.1:0-174188 GCF_045064175.1 Pseudoalteromonas sp. Ld20 | reverse complement strand
CACTTTGGTCCGTAGACATCATGCGGTATTAGCAGTCGTTTCCAACTGTTGTCCCCCACCAAAAGGCATATTCCCAAGCATTACTCACCCGTCCGCCGCTCGTCAGCAAAGTAGCAAGCTACTCTCTGTTACCGCTCGACTTGCATGTGTTAGGCCTGCCGCCAGCGTTCAATCTGAGCCATGATCAAACTCTTCAATTAAAAGTTTTTTCTGTTCTCATCCAATAAAGAATGAAGAACCTGCTCAATGAATTCTGAATTTATTTAATATCTTTCGATATTGAATTGACTGTGCTGAATAATTATTAAAAATAACTATTCTGTTGGTCACTCAGTTTCTCTTTCGAGAAATCACATTGAGACTCTAAATTTATTTGCCTTGCTTACCTATCTAAAAAGAAAGTTAAGTTCGGCTGTTAGAACTCAATCTGTACGAGTGCCCACACAGATGATTGCTTTATATTGTTAAAGAACGTTTTGATTCGCTTTAGCGACTCAAGGGATGCGAATAATACACCCTTTATTTTTCGAGTCAACACTTTGCTTTAAATTTTCTTTTGGAATATTTAAAACTGAAGTTTTATTTAACTCTCTGATAAGTCCGTGCCTCGCTATGCGTTGGCGTTTCCCGTCTCAGTGGGGTCGCATTATAGGGAGATCCAAAAACAGATCAACACTTTTTTTGAACTTTTTTGATTTAATTGGTTGTTCGAGTGAAATTAGTACAGAAAGGCGGTTTTTAATACTATAAAAGGGCTTTATAGCCCTTTTATCTACTTAACTATAAACTTCCAACCTGCCTTTTCTTGCTGTTTAGACTCTTGTTGAAGCTCACTTGCCATTAAAGGGTGTGCTTTTAACCAATCATTTTCAAATGATAGTGTTAAAGCCTCATTATTAGCAATTAAGGTAAGTTTTGGTAGCACATCATCTTGACGACGCATTGATAGAATCACTGCAATTCTTATTAAACGTGTTACGTATTGAGTTAACTGGGCATGACAACCTAAATAATCAAAACCATTTTTTTGCAGATCCGAACGATGTGCATTTGCAGTCGCCACTATTATCTTATGTTCTGATTGTGAGAACCCTGGCATCTCAGTATTTTCAAGAATATAAGCGGTGTGTTGCTGATATTGCTTGTACTCTATTAATAATCCAATTTCATGTAATTGTGCAATCGCTTTGAGCAAAGGCAATCCGCTTGTATCTAGTAGTGTCCATTGCTCACTAACTTGAAGCGCTAGCTGGCTGGAAAGATCTGCTACACGATTAGCTTGTTTTTGGTCTACATGATAACGCGCCATTAAACCATCAATAGTACGCTTACGAATGTTATGGTTATGAAACTCAGGGATCATGCTATACAAGACGCCTTCTCGGAGTGCTCCTCCGGCAAGTCCCATTTTGTCAATTTCAAGCGACTCAAATAAAGCAATCAAAATTGCTAGCCCAGAAACAAAGACTAATCTGCGTTCTTCACTTAAGCCTGGCAAATCTAATGCGGCAATAGTTTTATAGGTAATTGATTGCTCTTTAATAGCATTGAGTTTGTCTAGACTCAGTAATTCATCTAAAGATTGCGCGACCATAATTTCTTGGATCGCTTGCACTGTACCAGAAGCCCCAGAGGCAATTTCCCACCCAGCGCTCTTATAATCAGATGCTATTTCATCAATCACGAGACGCGCGGCTTTTATTGCTGCATTAAAATTGATTTCATTTAGCTGACAATCTTTGAAGTAGCGTTCAAGGTAGGTAACGCAACCCATATTTAGGCTTTTATAATGCAGTGCATCAAAACCTTTACCAATTACAACTTCAGTGCTCGCACCGCCAATATCGATCACTAACTGACGACCACTACAAGAAGAAGTATGCGCGACACCTTTGTAAATAGTTCGCGCCTCTAACTCACCACTGATAACGTTAATTTTATGGCCAAGAATTTGCTCTGCTTTAATTCTAAATACATCAGCATTTGTTGCTAAGCGTAAAGTAGCTGTGGCAACAATTGTAATATTTTTTTTAGGGATATCCTGTAGACGCTCAGCAAATAAGGCAAGACATTCCCAGCCTCGCTGCATTGCTTGCGTGCTCAGTAAATTATCGTCATTAAGCCCAGCAGCTAATCTGACTTTGCGTTTAACCCGGCCTATGGTTTGTAAGCCGCCAGCAATTGATTTAGCAATCAGCATATGAAAGCTATTTGATCCCAAATCAATTACTGCGTAAACATTTTTTTGCGGTTTAAGTTGCCCCACCGTTCAAAAACCTCTAGTTACTACTACGACTATAATGACGGTCGTAATTACGACCGTGCTTTTTGGTAATTATTATTAGGTCTACGTCCGCTGTTATTATTACGATTACGAGGACCTGTTGAATAGTTACGCTTTCTTTGAATAGTAGGTTTTGTTAAATCATCAAGCAATGCACTTTTATCGTAATGCGATAAAGGAATGCTATGTTCTATATATTCTTCAATTTCATGAAGGTTGTACGCGTATTGTTCACATGCAAAACTAATCGCTTTACCTGATGCGCCTGCACGACCAGTACGACCAATACGATGTACGTAATCTTCACAATCATCTGGTAAGTCAAAGTTAAATACATGACTCACTTCAGGGATATGTAATCCTCGTGCTGCAACATCCGTTGCTACTAGAAAATCTAGATCACCTTTAGTGAACTGCGCTAAAATTGATTGGCGCTTTTTCTGATTTACATCACCGGTAAGCATACCAACACGATGTCCATCTTCTTTTAACCATGCGTACACTGTTTCACAACTATGCTTGGTATTAGCAAAAACAATCGCTTTTTCAGGCCATTCTTCTTCAATCAAGGTTAATAACAGCTTAACTTTGTCTTCTTGAGATGGCTGAAATAACTCTTCACTGATTCGCTTGCCCGTTTTTACATCTGGCTCAACTTGTACATGCTCTGGGTTTGTCATGTGCTCAAACGCCAGCTCTTGAACACGATATGAAAGTGTTGCAGAAAACAATAAATTAAGGCGTTGCGATGTATCCGGCATACGGCGAAACATGTAACGAATATCTTTAATAAAACCCAAATCAAACATACGATCGGCTTCATCAAGTACCACTACTTCGATTTCATTGAGGGTATAACACCCTTGTTTATATAAATCGATTAAGCGCCCTGTGGTGCCAATTAAAATATCAACGCCTTTTTCTAACTGTGCACGTTGTTTTTCGTAATCTTCGCCACCATATACTAAACCTAAGTTAAGATTACAGTGTGGCGCTAAAATTTTTGCATCTTTGTGGATCTGAATCGCAAGCTCCCGAGTTGGGGCCATGATCAGGGCTCTTGGATGTTTACTAGGTGCTTTGCTAGATTGTAATAACCGATGGCACGTGGCTGTTAAAAACGCCAACGTTTTGCCTGTACCTGTTTGTGCTTGACCCGCAATATCACGGCCATCACAAATAAAAGGTAGGCATTTAGCTTGAATGGGTGTGCAATATTCAAACCCACTTTCGGTTAACCCGGCAACCACTTCCGGTGCAATAGCAAAGTCTGAAAACTTTTTATCGGTCAAATGTGTCTTAGTCATAGCGTTTAAGCATAACGTTTAAACTTGCAATAAGAAACAAGAGTGTTTAAATACGCATTAAATAAATTCGCCTAACTTATCGGAGAGCGCAATGAGCGAGAAAATAATTCAATTAACTGACGATGGCTTTGAAGCTGACGTACTACAATCAGACAAACCTGTACTGGTTGATTTTTGGGCAGAATGGTGCGGACCTTGTAAAATGATCGCCCCTATTCTTAATGAAGTAGCTGACGAATTTGACGGCCGTGTTGTTATCGGTAAATTAAATATCGATCAGAATGCTGGCACACCACCTAAGTTCGGTATTCGTGGTATCCCTACATTATTACTTTTTAAAGATGGCCAAGTTGCAGCAACTAAAGTTGGTGCATTATCTAAAACTCAGTTAATTGAGTTTTTAGAAAATAACATCTAATATTGAATCTAAAAAAGGGCAAATGCCCTTTTTTAGATTTTTTTTGTATAAAGACTGGACGCTACGCCAGTGAGCTGCTAGTTTATAAAGCCAACTAATCCTTAGTTTACCAACGAACCTCTCTCATTAATTAATATCGATTATATGAGCATGATAACTGTAATAAAGAACCCACCAATATGCATTTACGCGAATTAAAAGACAAGTCGATTAAAGAGCTTGTAGACTTAGCTGAGTCCATGGGGCTCGAAAACGTAGCCCGCTTAAGAAAGCAAGATATAATCTTTGCTATCCTTAAAGCCCACGCCAAAAGTGGAGAGAACATTTTTGGCGGTGGTGTACTAGAAATCTTACAGGATGGTTTTGGTTTCTTAAGATCATCAGAAGCCTCTTACCTTGCTGGTCCTGATGACATTTATATATCACCTAGCCAAATTCGTCGTTTTAGTATGCGTACTGGTGACTCTATAATGGGTCTCATACGTCCACCTAAAGACGGTGAACGTTACTTTGCACTACTAAAAGTAAACGAAGTAAATTTTGATAGACCAGAAAATTCTCGCACTAAAATTCTTTTTGAAAATCTAACACCACTTCATGCTAACGAACGTTTACGTATGGAGCGTGGTAATGGTAGTACTGAAGATATTACTGCTCGAGTACTTGATTTAGCCTCACCTATCGGCCGTGGTCAACGTGGTTTATTAGTAGCACCGCCAAAAGCGGGTAAAACAATGCTACTGCAAAATATCGCGCAATCAATTACCCATAATCACCCTGATGCAACGTTGATGGTATTACTAATCGATGAGCGTCCAGAAGAAGTAACTGAGATGCAGCGTCTTGTAAAAGGCGAAGTAATTGCATCTACGTTCGATGAGCCTGCGAGCCGTCACGTTCAAGTTGCTGAAATGGTAATTGAAAAAGCAAAACGTTTAGTTGAACATAAAAAAGATGTCATCATCTTACTAGATTCAATCACTCGTTTAGCGCGTGCTTATAACACCGTAATTCCTTCATCAGGTAAGGTACTCACCGGTGGTGTTGATGCTAACGCATTGCACAAGCCAAAGCGTTTCTTTGGCGCTGCACGTAACGTTGAAGAAGGTGGTAGTTTAACAATTATCGCAACTGCCCTTATCGATACCGGCTCTAAGATGGATGAAGTTATCTACGAAGAGTTTAAAGGTACCGGTAATATGGAACTGCACTTAAATCGTAAGATTGCTGAAAAGCGTGTATTCCCTGCAATTGACTTCAATCGTTCAGGTACTCGTCGTGAAGAATTACTGACGAAGACAGATGAACTACAAAAAATGTGGATTTTACGTAAAATCGTACATGAAATGTCTGAAATTGATGCTATGGAATTTTTAATTGATAAACTTTCTATGAGCAAAACCAATGATGAATTTTTTGACTCAATGAGACGTCAGTAAAACTATTCATATTAAAAAAGCCCGTTTAAAACGGGCTTTTTTTTCTCTTATTTACCAACCTACCAATGATTATTTGTCTTACTCTATGCTTTACTCTATAACTTAATTAGTATGCAAAATAAAATCATATGAAATGATTGCTGCTCTGCTAGGGCGTGTTGACCTTTCGTGATTAATTTTGCAGCGGTGTGCTTGGTATTTAGGCAGGGCAGCGCCTATGGTGTGTGGTTATTCCCCATAAATAGGCGATAATGCAGTATAAATGCCAAACATGCGCTGCCCAAAGAGTTCTTCCTAGGGGCGATTAAATACATTATTTTATCTGACAAAATTAAGATCTTAAGGTGTAACGGATGACAATAACTAAAAGTATTTTAATTCTAACTGGCTTTTTAATACTTGGTACGTGTCTAATATGCTACTTTTTTGACCTACAACTCTCTGCACTTTTGAGCTTATTATTTATAATAATGGTAGGTAATGGCACGACCTTACTCATTTATAAAAATGTTGTGTTACCAACTCCGCACTTAGATAACCTAGTCGAAAATTTAATCACCAGTGATTATATAAATTTCACTTTTCGTTTTGACGAAAAACCTAATATCACCCCAAAATCATGCTTTGCACTCAATGCAAGTTTAACCACCATAGAGCATATGTTTCATGAGATATATTGTACTTCATCGCGCTTACTCCCTATGGCAGATGCATTACGAGATACTTATGCTTCAATGACCCAAAAAGCCAGTATTCAACATGCACATGGTGAAGAATTAGCCACAACTATAGAGCACACTATACGTATATCCAGAGAGCTAGAAGGTGATGTTGAACTTATTTACACCTCTGTCGCCTCTGCAACTCAATCAGTTCAACAGACGCGTATTGATAGCGATAATAGCCAAGCAAGCTTATCAAAATTAGCTACAAATATAGAGCAAACAAGTGAACATATGAAAGTCTTAAAACAAGACAGCGATAATATAGGCTCAGTGATTGAAGTAATAAATGCAATTGCAGAACAAACAAATCTACTAGCTCTCAATGCTGCAATTGAAGCGGCCCGTGCTGGCGAGCAAGGCCGAGGCTTCGCTGTTGTCGCTGATGAAGTACGTAATTTAGCAGCACGAACAAGTAATTCCACACAAGAGGTTCGTACTATGGTGGGGAAAATTCAAGAAAGCACTGATCGTGCTGACACTTTGATGCGCAATGCACTAACTGAAGCACAACAAACCGTTAAGCTATCGCATGCAACAAGTAACGAGATTAATACCATTGAACAAGCTATGCTGGCCATCAACGCACTATCAGAAAAAATTAACCATCAAGTTGCTCAACAAAAAATAATGTCCGATGAAGCCCAGTCAAACATTGAAGCAATGGTGGAGCTAAATTCGGATGCACTTTCGAGCACATTGATCCAATCGGTTTCCAGTGAAGATCTTCGAAATTTAGCAAAAAGCCTACATGAAAAGTTGGGGTTATTTCATGTTAGCGAGGGCATTATTGATAACACTCAACGTAATGATAGCGCTAGACGCAACGAAAACACCTCCAGTAGCAACCAAAACACGACCGCACCAACAAATGATATAGAGTTATTCTAAACCTTAAACTGCTCTAACTCATGGATTAATGACTCAACTAATTCTGTTAACCCTGTATTATTTTCGGCTTCGGTACTGTTTAACAATGCCTTATCCAATAATAATGCTGGTTGAATGACACTATCTAATGCGAACATTTGTGCTGCACCAAGGATCCGATGACTATCTTGTTGCAAAGCAGACAGGTCACCTTGCTGATAGTGATCTTTTAATGCATTTACTTCATCATCAAAGCTGGCTACAAAACTTCTGATTAGATCACTAACATCGATATCGATAGCCATTTCTTTTGAAGCTGGTAACACACTTAAGTGCTCGCTAAGTTTAGTGTAAAAATCTTCTTTATCTAGGGGTTTACTTAAATACCCCGAAAAACCTAAGGCCAGATAATCTGCAATTTCATGGCTCATTGCATTGGCTGTCAGTGCAAAAACCGGTTTATTAAAACCACACTTCTCTAGCAAATCGAAGGCTGTTAAGCCATCCATTATTGGCATTTGTATATCTAGTAAAACTACGTCGGGAAATTCACTAAGGCATTGTTCAACAGCTTCTTCACCATTGCTTACAGCAATAACATCTAGCCCTAAGGTGTTTAAGAAGCGTGTAATTAAGCGACGGTTATCCGGATGGTCTTCAGCAAGTAATACCTTCCCAGCCAATGTTTTCGCTGTAGTGGTTACTGGTAATGATGAAACTGGTATGCCTGGTAGATATTGTTTACATGGCAAATAAAGCATAAATTCACTGCCTTTACCGTATTCACTTTGTGCATTGATATAACCCCCCATCATCATAGCTAACTGTTGTGATAAACTTAAACCAAGCCCCGAGCCACCAAAGCGTCGACTGATTGTGTTATCCCCTTGTTGGAAACACTCAAAAACTATCTTTAACTGCTCAGCCTGAATACCGATACCTGTATCTATTACTGCAAACTGGACGCCCAAAGCGGTTTCATTGATGCGTAATGTAACCGAGCCTTGTTGAGTAAACTTAACTGCATTACTAAGTAAGTTGATTAAAATTTGCTTTACTCGCATCAAATCTAGCTTAACCCAGTACTGCTCACCAATTTGATTATCCAATGTAAGCGTCAAACCCTTGCTTCTCGCTTGCAAACTAGACATTGAATACACATCCATTACCAACTGCACTAAATCAAAATCACAAACACTCAGCTCTAAACGATTTGCTTCTATCTTACTGAGATCAAGCACATCATTAATGAGCTCTTTGAGATGATCACTGTGCTTTTTAATTACCAGTAACTCCGTACCTAATTGCTCCGTGTCATATAAACCATTTAATAAATCATCAGTTTGCCCCAAAATAGCTGTTAGAGGAGTGCGGATCTCATGGCTAATATTTGCTAAAAATTGGCTTTTCACTTCATTTGCTGACTGTAATTTTTGAGCAACAGATCGTAACTCTTGCGTACGCTTTTCAACTTTCTCTTCTAGTTGTACTTTAGCTTTTCTTTCAATTGTACGGCGATATAAAGCAACACTGCAGATCAAAACCAGTACGAATACTATCGCCAACAAAATAGTGAGTTGTGAGCGCTTTGCTATCTCTAACTCTTGTAATCGACTAGTTTGCTTCAGATCTTGAATCTCCTGATTCAATTTATTGGATTCAAATTGAGATTGAAACACATTTAGGGCTTTAATTATTTCCTCGCTTGTCATACTACGTTGATACTCTACAAATTTGTCATGTAAGTGCATCGCTCGTCCAAAATCACCTAAGCTTGCACTTAACAACGCTTCAATTCCTAAGCCATCTCTTAAGCGCATTTCATCTTTGTATTGTTTCGCCAGCGCTATTGATTGCTCTAAATTTTTCTTTGCAGCATCAATATCACCTTTGACCAACTGTATTTTTGCTAACACATGCAAAGCGGCTAATAACAGCTGTTTATTATCAATTTGTCGTGCATATCCTTGTGCGGCATTTGAGTGATAATATGCAGCATCCAGTTCGTTTATTTTTAAATTAATGTTGGCTAAATTATTATGTCTTGTAGATAGTTGAAAGGCATTATTGGTACTTTGGTAATAACGTAAAGCCAACTGGTAGTAATGCAGAGCTAGTTGATTTTGACCCGACTCATCATATGCAACGCCCATATTACCGTGCACTTGAGCAACACCATCTTCATCGCCCAACGCTTGAAATACACTTAGTACTTTGCGGTATATTTCCAATGCTGAATCATACCGAGATAAACGAATATAAACCCCTGCAATATTATGCAAAATGTCGGCTTGATCTTGTGCACTGCCATCTTGCTCATAAATAACTTTAGCTTGCTGATAGTAATCAAGGGCTAGTTCCATATTATACATATCGAAATATGATAATCCTATATTACTCAATAAATTAGCTTGTTTTAAAGGGCTATTTAAACGAACGGCAAGACTTAATGCTCGACTATAATCAATAACGGCTTGTTGCATCAAACCTTGGTAATACAGCACCACACCCTGCATTTTTACAGCTCTAAAATGCAACTCAGGTAAATCATTAAAATCGCTGCCTTGCTCCAATAATTTATAGTAATGAAGCGCTTGAGTGTATTCGCTTATTTCAAAAGCATTTTTAGCCATTTCAGAATAAATAGCATTTTTTTGTTTATCTGATAGCTGCACTGAAGATAATAACTCACTAGCCAACAACTGTTTTTGAGGCCAATTTTCAGCCAAATCAAACTGCTCTAACATACTGCTTTGTTGCTTTGCAAAACTCGATACTGCAAAAACACTGATGTAGACCATGAGGCCAATAAGCAATGAGCATTTCAACTGGCTCGGCATAATTATATCCTTGAAACTTTTGTAGCCGTGAAAGCTGTGATAGTTTGTCAAAGATACACTAATTACTAGATTGCAAACAATGCTTAACCCTCTGATTGATGAGATTTTTGAATTGATTTTAACAAAGCAAGTGTGGATGGTTCATACTTTAGCATTGAAATTAAAAGACCGTGGTGTCATTGATAATTTAGACCCTCTTCCTGAACGTGACTTATTTAAACGTAACTTTTTAATCATGAACGCTTTGTATCAGCTTCAACAGCAAGTATTGCCAACGCAGCAATTACTGATATCCAGTTTACATATTGAATTAATCACTGCGCCATCTAATCACTCAGCATTAGATGCAACTGATCCGCTACGTATTTACTACCTTGACTGGAATAATTTTGAGACATCCAGTGTTGAAATAGAAAAGTTATTAAATAGCTTTTGGCATAGCTTCACAACTAAGACTGGTTCGACATTAAAAGTAGATATAACAACCCGAGAACTGCTTTTAAAACGCTGGCAATTACCACCGCAAAGTAAGATAAAAGATGTGCAAAAACGCTGGCGACAGCTAGCAATACAATACCATCCGGATAAAACACACGGCAATGCAGATAAATTTAAACAATTGAAGAGTGAATACGAGCAGCTAAAGAGTAGCTGCTCAACAATATGTAACGGGTAATTATTAACGCGTTAAGCGACGAGCGCGAATTTTACGGCCTTTAATATTACCTTCGGTCAATTTACGTAGTGCAGGTTTTGAAGAGTTACGCTCAACGGCTACAAATGCTACGTTATCAAGTACATTAATTTTACCAACTTGACGCCCTGCAACACCATCTTTACCTGTTAGTGCTCCTAAAATATCACCTGCACGGACCTTCTGCTTTTTACCTGAATCAATCATCAGTGTCACCATTTCAGGCTTGTAAGGCGGTTTTTCTAGTAAGCTAAATGGTGGTAATTGCTCTGGTAAAAAGTCGCATTCATAGTGGTCACCAATTTGCGCCACTTTAAACTGCTCTGCATCACCGTAAATAGAACACGCAATACCTTTTTTACCCGCACGGCCAGTACGACCAATACGATGTACATGCGTTTGTGGGTCATGAGCAAGGTGATAGTTAATTACCATATCCATGTCGTCAATATCCAAACCACGCGCTGCAACGTCTGTAGCCACTAATATTGACGCGCTTTTATTCGAAAAATGGATAAGTGTACGCTCTCGATCTCGCTGCTCTAAATCACCATGCAATGAAACTGCACTAAACCCTTCATCAGCTAGATCGTCACATACTTGTTGAGTTTCAACTTTGGTATTACAAAACACCACACAGCTTTCTGGCTGAAACTTTAACAACAACAATTTTAATGTATTAAAACGTTGTTTGTTATTATCCATTTTATAGAAGTACTGTTTGATAGTGCTTTTTTCTTGCTCTTCTTCAACTTTCACCATTACAGGGTTACTTAACACCCGTTTAGCGATTGCTTCAATAGCGCGCGGGAAAGTAGCACTAAATAGTAATGTTTGACGTTGTTTTGGTATACGCTCGATAATTGCATCTAACGTATCTTGAAAGCCCATATCAAGCATTTGATCTGCTTCATCAAGCACTAAAGTTTCTACGTCGTCTAAACGTAACGTACCTTTGCGGATATGATCATCAACACGCCCTGGCGTACCAACAATAATATGCGCGCCGTGTTCAAGCGAGCCTATTTGCGGTCCAATCGATACACCACCACATAAGGTGAGTATTTTAATGTTATGAATGCCGCGTGCTAATTTACGCATTTCAACAGCAACTTGCTCCGCTAATTCACGCGTTGGGCAAAGCACCAAAGATTGAATACGAAAGCGCTTAACATTAAGCTTGGCCAATACACCCAAACTAAACGCCGCAGTTTTACCTGACCCCGTTTTAGCTTGTGCAATAATATCTTTACCTTCAAGTACTGGAGGAAGACTTTGAGCTTGTACAGCAGTCATGTGGGCGTAACCTAAAGTAGATAAGTTATCAACCAAACCTGATGGTAAAGCGAGTGATGAAAAAGCAGTAGCAGTCACAATAAATCCCGAAACAAAAAATAAATTAGCAAGGAATAGCCCTGCCTCTAGTTGCGCTAATGATAGCAGAAATCAGCCATAGCAACCATTAAGGCCTTTATTATAAATCAATCAATAAAGGCATTGTAAATAAAATCTATTTTCATTAAGAACCGCATCGCTTTTTATCTCACTCAGCCGGAACCATTTAATGAAACTTTGCCCGCTTTATCTTGCACTGCTTACCTCTGTAACCGCTGCACACGCCTCAACTACGGATGAAAACATAGAAAAAATTGAAGTTAAAGGTACTTACTTCAATGACTATAAAGTAGACCATGCAAAAGGCGCTATGCGCACATCAGCTTCATTGCTTGAAACCGCACAATCAGTCACCGTCATCACTGACACAATTGTGAATGAACAATTAGCCACAACACTGGGCGAAGTATTAACAAACGATGCCAGCCTAACCGCTGGCTCACAACAACGTAACCGCGAAGTATTTAATTTACGTGGCTTTGGGTTAAGTTCATCAACAGGTTACTTACGTGATGGTCATCAGCATTGGTCTCACTATCAACAGCCGATTGAGATTTTACAGCAAGTAGAAGTTATTAAAGGACCATCAAGTATTTTATATGGTCAATCAGGTCCTGGCGGCTTGGTTAATATGGTGACAAAAAAGCCAACTGCACAAACAATTTTTAATGCAGGTGGCGATGTCGACCAGCATGGTTCTACACGTTTTATGGTCGATGCCGCAGGTGCGCTCACTGATGCTGAAGATTTACGCGCCCGTGGTATTTTAGTAAAACAAGATGTGCAGTACTGGCGTGAATACCAAAATGGCGAAAACCGCGAACGCGACCGTTTTTTAGGTGCTTTCGTGGTTGATTACGATATCAGTGATAATGCATTAGTACGCGTACATTATGATCGTACAGATGATAAAGCAGGCCTAGATACAGGCGCATGGATTGATGAAAATACCAATGTAATTGGTGATGATAAAACAATTCGCGATATGTCTTGGGCATTTACTGATATTACAGTTGAAAACCTAGGCATTGATTTTAATGTGTTTTTATCTGACAACTGGCAAGTAAACCTTGGTTATAACGAACAGACGTTTGAACGCCAACGTTTTGAATCTTCACCAAGTAAAAGTAGTTTTAATGAGGCAACAAACAGTTATAAATCAAACCCGTACGATCGCTATGATGATTGGCAGTTTACCACCGCATTCGTTGATTTTATCGGTGAATTTGAAACTGCGGGCATTGAACATCAGTTTTTAATTGGTGCTAATTCACTTGACTACTTTTACCGCCAATTACGCACCTCTGCAGACTCTTTTAACTTCACTGCTGGTCAAAATGAGCCTGCTCGACCTGATATAAGCTATAAAACACCAGATAGAACAAGCGAAACTGAATACGATTACTACGGTATTTATATACAAGATTTAATTACTTTCTCACCACAGTGGCAAGTTTCACTTGGTGGTCGTTACGATAAACAAACGAGGAAAGGTAGAAATAACGAATCTTTCTTACCTAAATTCGGCGTGCTATATCACCCCAATGAATCAGCGACGATATATACTAGTTACTCTGAAGGATTTGAACCTCAAAACGAAACTATTAATAATCAAAATGATATTAATGATGGTATGAAGATTGATGCGGTTACCTCTGAGCAAAGAGAAGTAGGCATTAAATGGCAATTGTTTGATGATCGCTTAATGCTTAGCAGTGCACTTTTCGACATTAGCAAAACAGGCACGCTCGTTACTGAAGATTTACCTGTCGCTATTGGCGATATAACAACTATTACCACTCAAATTGGTGAACAACGTCATAAAGGCTTTGAACTTGCAGCACAAGGGGCGGTAACTGATCGCCTATTTGTGATGGCATCAACCATGTATTTAGATGCAAATTACGAGCGCGATGCTAAATTACAAGGTAAACGCCCTGCAGATGCACCTAAATGGTCTGCATCACTTTGGACTCGCTACGAATTAAACGATGCGATTGCGTTCAATGCTGGTGCTTTTTATGAAGGGGATCGCTTTGCTGATAGTAAAAATACAATTACCAAAGACGCTTATACGCGTGTAGATGTGGGTGCAACTTATAAATTTGTTATGAGTAACACCGATATTAACTTACGCCTTAACGTTGAAAACCTATTTGATACCAACTACCTTGGCGGTGGTGGTACAAACAATGTAACGGTCGGCGAAGGCACTAGCTTACGTTTAGCAGCGCAGTTTAATTTCTAAATTAGTTAGTAATTTTAAAAAGCCCGCACGTTAAACTGCGGGCTTTTTACTTTTTATCTTATTATATTTTTTAAGTCGGTCATTTAATGGTTAAATAGTCGGTAAATATCTAACAAGCCAAGGTCAATAATGAAAAAAATCATCACAGGGGTTCTGCTTGCTAGCAGCTTTTTGGTAAGTGCAGCAGAGCCTGAGTTTACAGCTCAACAACTTAAGCAAGTAGCAGAGCTCAGAACAAATGCTAGCAACAGTGACTTAAGCTATCAATTACTGGAATCTCTTACTACTGAGATAGGCCCACGCCTTCCTGGTACAGAAAATGATAAAAAAGCCGTTGCATGGGCACAAGAAAAATTTCAAGCGCTGGGTTTTGATAAAATATGGCTAGAAGAAGCCACGTTCCCTGAATGGCGCCGCTTCAGTGAAAGCGGTAAAATTCTTACCCCGAGTGAACAAACACTACATTTAACCGCACTTGGTCATAGTGTGAGCACACCAAAAGACGGTATTACTGCTGAAGTTATATTATTTGAAACCCTTGATGAGTTGATCGCAGCCCCAGCAAATAGCTTGAAGGGTAAAATTGCTTATATTAACTACCGTATGAACCGCGACATTGATGGTAATGGTTATGGCCCTGCCGTTCGTGCACGTTCAACTGGTTCTGTTGAAGCCGCTAAAAAAGGTGCAATTGGTTATATGATGCGCTCAGTCAGTACTGCACATCACCGCTTTGCACATACTGGTGGAAGCCACTATAAAGACGGTGTAACAAAAATCCCTAACGTAACAATTGCCAACCCTGATGCCGACCAAATTGCTCGCCTCATTGCACTGGGCAAAAACGTTACTGTAAATATCAATGTGCAAAATGAAGATCGTGGTCAAGGTACTGGCTTTAATGTGATAGGCCAATTCAATGGTACCCAAAACCCTGAACAATATGTACTTATTGGCGGTCATCTAGATTCGTGGGATTTAGGCACTGGTGCGCTCGATGATGGTGCAGGTGTTGCATTAACGATGGCAGCAGCAAAACATATTAGCGAAATAAAGCGCCCTAAGCGTAGTATCCGCGTGGTATTATTTGCCGCCGAAGAACTGGGGTTATGGGGTGCTAAAGCCTACTTTAAGCAACATGCTAAAGAGCTTGATAATATTGTTGCCGCAGCTGAATCTGATTTTGGGGCTGATGTAGTATATGGCTTTGAGTCAAATGTATCTGCGCAGTCACTCCCGGTGGTGCGTGCTATTGCTAAACAACTTGCCCCACTCAATGTTCAATACATTGCAAAAAATACCGCTAACGGTGGACCTGACTTAATTCCATTGAAAAATGCCACCAGCGCACCTATTTTTGATTTACACCAAGATGGTACCGATTATTTTGATTACCACCACACGGCTGATGACACACTTGATAAAGTAGACCCTGAAAAACTGAAGCAAAATACGGCCGCTTATGCTGTGTTTGCTTTTATGGCTGCTGATGCTAGAACAACAATCAAACCAAAACCTGCAAAATAATACATATTTTCTTACAGTTTGCAGCTTTGCTTCTCACCTTCCTTGTTTTAACTTATGTAAAACAAGGAAGGGACCAAGGACTACATGCTACTTTTTAATACCAGCAACTCACTGTCATTCTTCAGCAAAACAAAAACCTGCCCACAGTGCAACAGCAATGACTATCAATTAAAAAACCATAGTCGCTTTTTACGTTTTACTATCCTACCTATCCTGCCACTGGCATGGCGATATAAATACCAATGTGCTAATTGCCGCCACAGCGAACCTGTGTCAATCATCAAATTGCCATTGTTAGAGCAACTGTCATTAGTAAAGTATTTTGCAGGCTCACTCTTACTGATATGTTTATGTATATATTTTTACGCACAACATCTTGAAGAGCTCACAACAAAGAAAATGATTCTAGATTCACCTCAAGCATTTGATACCTATTTAGTAAAAGCAGACAAGTTTTCGCATGAGCCATTACGTCCAGAAAATTTGAAAGTGGCACAAGTACTCGAGTTCGATGAAAAGTTTATTACCTTTCAAATCAGCAATTATCGTTACAAACGCGATAGAGCAATCACAATGGCAATGCGCACTAGCTTATTAGTGCAAAAAGATTACTTTTCATCAAAGACACTGACCTTACCCCGCAAGGAAGTAAAGCGCTTATACGATGACGGTGCTATTTATAATGTACTTCGCCCATACGCATACAGTTTATATGGTGGGTTTGTTATGTTTCCACCGACACCAAAACCCTTATATGAAGGTGTAAAGCTCAATAAGAATAATCAGCAAGGGATCGTATATTATAAAGATGGCTTATTTGAAGATGCATTTGAAAGCTTTTTGCTCGCCAGTAAGGAAGGTTCTCAGTGGGGACAACTTAATACTGCGCAAATGTATCGTGATGGTGAAGGTGTAACAAAAGATATAACTCAAGCTATCTATTGGTATCAGCAAGCCGCACAACAAAATAACCATAAAGCAAAAGTGCAACTCAAAGAGTTATGCCAAGAGAATAGCTGCAAATAAAAAATGGCAAGCTATAAGCTTGCCATTTTAATTATAAAGATCATATTTTTACAAGGTTAAATGCTGGTCTAAAAATGCCAACACCTGCTTATAATAACGAGTGCGATGCTCTGGCTTGTAAAACCCATGCCCTTCATCTTCTAATAACTCGTAAACATAAGGATGATTCGCTTTTTTAAGCGCGGCCACAAGTGATTCAGCTTGTTCAATAGGTGCTCGCTCATCTTCCCCACCATGTACTATTAACACAGGTGCTTTTAACTTATCGATATTGTAGCTTGGGGAGAAGGCCTTTAGTTGGGCTTCATCAGTGCCAAGTACATTTTTAAGGTAACGCTGACCACTCTCACGCTCTGCCACATCGCCTTCATCAAACATCAGTGGTAAATCGTAAACACCAACAACACCGATAGCACACTTAAACATATCAGGCTCTATAATCGCACTTTGCAAGGCTGAGTAACCACCAAAACTGGCCCCCATAATACACATGTTATTTTTATCAACAGTTCCCTGCTCAATTAGGTGTTTTACGCCATCAATAATATCGTACTGGATCTCAGCTCCCCACTTTCTATGCCCTGCATGCTCAAAGTTACGACCAAAACCACCCGAACCTCTAAAATTCACTTTTAATACCGCCATACCGCGATTGGCTAACAGCTGTGCATCGGGATCAAACCCCCACCAATCGCGCGGACCATGAGGGCCACCATGAGGCATAACAACCAGAGGCAAGTTTTTCTCTGTCGTATTGTTAGGGAGTGTTAAATAGCCATGAATAGTTAAACCGTCGCGGCTGGTGTAGCTAATTGGTCTTGTTTCAGCCATTAATTCAGGCTTTAGCCAACTACGTGCTGAAAATAAATAACGTAGCTTGTTAGCTTGTGCATTAAACATATAATAGTCACCAGGATTTCGGTCACTTGATGCAATAATGATATTGGTATTGCCATCTTCAGTGCTACTAACAAGTTGCACTTGATTCCCCTCCAACGCTGCAAGTAATGACTTTAAGTGCACACTCTTCTTTGACTCACTATCAATAAAAGCATACGTTGGATAATTTAACTCACTTTCAATGGCGAATAGCTCTTTTGATGTTTCATCCACCCAGATCTTCTTTGGCGATACACCTTCTTCTTTATGAATCAATTCCATTGCTTTGGTTTTTAAGTTGAGCTTGTACAAACCAGCAGCCTCACCACTCACTGACGCGGTTACATAAATTGAACTGCCCGTGCTATCAAAAGCGTGTAGCTGCACATCACCGTAAACCAAACTACCTAAATCAAGTTCTTGCCATTCTCCCCCAGACTTTGCGCGAGTATAAATTGTTGAACTTATATAATCATCCGTTGAGACGGCTATACGCACATTACCTTTATGATCTGTTAAAAATTGTGCCATTCGAGAAGGTGAACGTGCTACCTTTCGACGGTGACCAGAAAACAAATCAACCTCATAAACCACAGTAAACGGCTCACTACTAGAAGACCACGGATAAGTCACTATTAACATTTTACGTTCATCAAAAACTAATGGGTCTAACAAGTAAGAAGTACCGTAAAGAGGCGTCGCCTTTTTCAAACGAGAGCCTGTTTGCATCTCCCCTTGATAGCCAACTAGGTACTTCCCTCGGGAACCATCAGCATTTACAGCAAATAATTCACCATGATACTGAGGATGATCTTGCCATCCTTTTAAATATTCTTTTTGAAGCACTATTCGCTCATCGCTAACCCAGCTATAAGCACCCACTTGTGCATTATCTGGAAATCTCACGGCATGGCTAACCTGAAAGTTTTTAGCGTTGAGGATAACTAATATACTCTTTCCCTCAGGCTTACTAATAACAGATATATAACGACCATCAGGTGAAAGCTTAACTTGACTATATTCACTGCTTTTACTGAAGCTTTCTATAGAAAGCGACTTTGTACTTGCATAACTACTAACACTAAACTGTGCTATAAAAAAAATTAATACTAACAGCCACTTTTTCACGGCAATTCCTTTTTGATATTATTATTAAAAAAACACAACATTACCTATCATACCAACACAAAACCCTCTTAGAAACGATTTATTTACTACCAGCATTAGTATGTCGTAATAGTCGAATAAAACTGCAGAGGTTTATAACGTAAACTAAGCCAAACAGAAGAGCAATCAACATGACCAGAAACTCAAACCTATAATGGATTAAAAATGCCAATTAGAATCACTACAAAATTAATTGGCCATCACAGCTTAACACTGAAGATAATTGACGAGTGATCGATCCATTTCTAGTTACTGAAAAACTTACTAACAGTGTTAAGTATTGATACCCATGAGCAGATAAACGAAACGATACTTACCCTTGATTTCGTGCTAAATAAAATACATCGTTAGGTAATCAAGCGAACTCTACACATAAACATTAAGTACCACCAATCAATTTAATAATACTCTAACACTTTGCCAACAAAGTTAAGTTGTCGGCTTTTTTGCTATAAACCTCACCATAATATGATGTATTAGCACAATCATCGCACCAGCCAACAAACCTAAAGTACCATCAAACAAAAGCGGCGCAATTACCTCTCCAACACTTCCTAAATGCGATAAACCATAATCAGTAACAGTTAGTTGCCAATGATGAAGTATACTAATACCGTGCACTAAAATACCGCCCCCCACCAAAAACATAGCCACAGTGCCTGCAAAAGCCAAAAACTGCATTAAACGTGGGGCAGCCGCTAGTAAACCCTTACCTAATATTTCTTTAAAGCGATTACCTGTTTGCTGGGCTTGTTTAAGCAAATATAATCCGGCATCATCCAGTTTTACTATCCCAGCAACGAGACCATATACACCTATCGTCATCAGTACGGCAATTACACTTAGTACAAGTGCCTGATTAAGTAAACTCGCTCCCGCAACAGTCCCAAGAGTAATTACTATTATTTCTGCTGATAAAATAAAATCTGTCCGGATTGCCCCTTTTATCTTTTGTTTTTCATATTCAACTAAATCAATATCTGCCGCCTCATTATGATCATTAGATTTAGCCGCAGGAAAAGCTTTCTCCACTAACTTTTCAGCACCTTCAAAACATAAGAAAAGACCACCTATCATTAATAAGGGCGTTATCAACCACGGCAGCCACACACTGATCAACAATGCCGCAGGAACTAACATGGTTTTATTTAAAAATGAGCCTTTAGCAACAGCCCATACAACGGGTAATTCTCGATCTGCACTTACCCCTGTCACTTGCTGTGCGTTTAAGGCTAGATCATCACCGAGCACACCCGCCGTTTTTTTAGTCGCAACCTTGCTCATAGTAGCTATATCATCCAATAGCGCAGTTATATCATCAAGCAATGTTAAAAGGTTTGTGCCTGCCATCCTTGTTCCTTAAATTTTAAAATTATTTGATTTTAACATAGCGTAAAGCGACACTTTCACCAACGGTTAATTTTCGTTTGCTATGCTGTGCAAATACCATAACTCAAGGATACCTTTTATGTATAAAGCACTACTATTGACTACGAGCTTATTAATCACACTCAGCGCCTGCACACAGCAGGAGAATATTGATACATTTACATGTGATAGCAAACTCAACGCAACCATAACCAACCAAGATGAAGAGTCTGCAACGCTTGATTACAATAAACACCAATATCAACTAATAAGGCAACGCAGTGCATCAGGCGTAAAATACACCAACGAAAACGTGCTATTTTGGACTAAAGGCAAAGAGGCTATGCTGATTATCGATGGCAATAAATACCACTGCAATTTACAATAACTCAATATCCTCTCATCCTTATATTTTATAAAAAGACTGCTACACTCATTATTTAGCCTGTATTTATGAGTGTGCTATGCAAACAATTGCAATAAAATATAAAGTGGTATTTGCATTTTCCGCAATTGGTCTGCTGATGCTAGCCAGTAGTAGCTTTTTTTATTGGTCTCTTGGCAAAATTAGCATCGCGAACTCAGATATTGAAACGCTCGCAGTCCCTGTGCAGCAGCAAAGTAAGGCACTGCAACTATCACTGCTGTCGATCACTAAATTTAATGCCGTCGCGTATAGCCAAAGTACAGTAGTAAAATTACAGCAAGAGCAGCAACGCGCAATAGCTGAGCAAAAAAAGCTAAACGAAAAGCTCTCTCAACTGCAGCAACAGCTACAAGATCAGCCAAAAATGCAATCGCTACTATCACTTATAGGTAATAGCTATACAAACCTCGCTGAGACTAGCTCCAGCATGTTCAGTGCAAAAAAATCTGGCTTAGACGCTGGCATTGCTGTCGAAAAATCAAGCAGTTTTTATACAGAGAATCTCGCTACTTTAAGTAACGCGCTACTTGATTTAGAGCTTTTAGAAGTAACCAGTCAACAACAGCGATTATTGGATTCAATCGTGGGTACTGCAACTCGAATAGATGATCTACTTTTCACTCTTGCCAGTAATGTAAAAAGTATTAAGTACATTAGTTCACTAAAAGTGCTTAGCGAGCACCAACAAGACACCGATTTTTTACTTGATAATATTCGCTCAAACTTTACCTATTTACAGCAACAAGCCAGTGAACTACACAATGCAGCAAACTTTACGTCTCTTACAGCTCAAATGGCTGACGTTAATGAACAACTAGCTACCATTTACCAGCAGCAAAATACAATGCTTACTAATCGCATTTTAGCCGAAAAAACATTCACAGATTTTCAGCAACAATTTCAAGATACCGAACAACTAATAATCCAACTTACTCAACTTGCTGATCAACGCTTTACAGCCTTACAAAACGATGCAAAGTCAACAATAAGTACAGGCTCTACATTGGCTGTAATTATTAGCCTCATACTGATTTCATTTGCAGCTTTGATCTCTGTGCTGACTACAAGATCAATGCTTAAACCCTTAAATGCGGTAAATAAAGCGCTATCCAGAATAGCATCAGGAGATTTATCAAGACGTACTCACCCACGCAGTGATGATGAGTTCGGCGCATTATTAAATAATATTAATCGGCTCAGTGATGATTTAAGTAAATTGCTCGTTGATATCAGCGACAATGCACATACTTTGGACCAATCAGCAATTAGCACCAGCGAACAAGGGCAGCAAATGACTCTTGCAGCACAGCAGCAACTTACACGAATCGCAGACGCGACATCACTTGCCGAAAATATGCTAAACAATTCTCAAACAGTATGTGAACAAGCTGATATTACCTCTAATGAAATAGCCAATGCTTCGCAATTTGCTAATGACGTAAACCAAATTGCTGATAGGAATAGCCAGCGAATTGAAGCGCTACTTACTCGCCTTGATCAAGCGGTACTTTGTACAGAAGAGCTCACGCAACACACCCAATTAATTGGCGCAATTGTAGATACTATTAGCAGTATTGCCGAGCAAACTAATTTACTTGCCCTCAATGCTGCGATTGAAGCCGCCCGAGCGGGTGAAAATGGCCGCGGTTTCGCTGTTGTGGCCGACGAAGTTCGCTCTCTTGCTGCGCGAACGCAAAGTTCAACGAGCGAAATCCATACCATGATCCAAACGTTACAACATCAAGCCAGTTCTGCCCATCATGAAATCAACGATGGCCAACAACAAGCACAACAATGCGTAACAAACAGCAGTGAGCTAAACCAAGCAGTCGATAAAATAAAAAGTACCTTAGCCACAATTAACCAAATGAGTCAGCAAATAGCTAACTCTTCACACCATCAACTTGATAACAGTAATGATATTAAACAAATCATGGCTAAAGTAACTATACAAGCACAAAATAATGCTAACCACGCCAACACTTTAGCCAGCCAAAGTGAGAATGTAAACCAACTAGCTCACTCTTTAGCAAGTGCTGTTGAAAGGTTTAAATTTTAATGTGCGAGCTATTCGCTTCTAAAAACAACTCAAATTCATCATTCGGTAAGCCCTTACTATATAAAAACCCTTGTATGTAATCGCAATTTAAATTGCGTAGAAAATCCTCTTGCTCTTGGGTTTCAACCCCTTCCGCAATCACTTTTAGTTTTAAATTATTTGCCATGGAAATAATGGCACTGACCAAAGCACAATCTTCAGTGTTATCAGGTAGTTCTTTTATAAACTCGCGATCAATTTTGAGCTTAGTTAACGGAAAGCGCTTTAAATAGCTTAAAGAAGAGTAGCCGGTCCCAAAGTCATCTATTGCTAAACCAACGCCTTGGGCGCGAATTGCTTGTAATTGCTTTAATGTTGTATCACTACTATCTGCAAGCACTGTTTCAGTAATTTCAAGACTTAAACACTCTGCTGCGAGTCCTGTTTCAGCCAAGCACTCTTTAACTAATTCAGATACATTCTGTCGGACAAACTGCACACTAGAGAAGTTAACCGTAATAAAGAAGTTACCATCGAGCTTACAACACCAGTTACTGGCTTGCTGACATGCTTCACGCAATACCCATGCGCCAATCGGCACTATCAAGCCTAGCTCTTCACAAATAGGGATAAAATCAGCAGGCGAAACATGACCTAATTCTGGGTTATACCAACGCAGTAGAGCTTCGCAACCGAGCCTTTCACCATCAATACTTATAATTGGTTGATAATGAATCGTAAACTCATTGTTACTGAGCGCTTTGTGTAACGCCCCCTCAAGCTGACTGCGAGCTTGTGCCTGTTCATGCATGCCTGGTGTAAAGAACTCAAAACAATTTCGCCCCTTTTCTTTCGCTTTATACATTGCACTATCTGCATTGCGAATAAGAATTTTACGCTCCAAGCCATCATCAGGGTAAAGCGTTATACCCATACTGCCCGAAACAAATACTTCATGCTCTGCGATTACAAAAGGTGAGTTCAAAGCATTAAGTACTTTTAACGCAATATGTTCAATTTGATTAACAGTATTGATGTTCGTCAGCAGGAGAGAAAACTCATCCCCCCCCAAGCGCGCAACAAGGTTACCACTACTCATACACGCCTTTATTCGTTTTGACGCCTCTAATAATAATAAGTCTCCCGTTGCATGTCCGAGGGTATCATTCACACTTTTAAATCGATCTAAATCAATAAAGCAAATAGCTAAGCGTTTTTGCTCTGCTTGAGCATGCAACATTTGCTGATCAACCTTATTATAAAAGTGCTGCCTATTTGGCAAGCCTGTTAACGTGTCTAAATTAGTTTGCAGCCACATTTCTTGTTCATTTTCTTTGCGTAAGCTAATGTCGTTTAGAATTGCCACAAACATTTCTATATTTTTTGTATCATCAAAAACGACTGCAATACTCAGCCAGCAAGGGTAAATACAACCATCTTTACGTCGGTTCCATATTTCACCTTCCCACTGCCCTTGTGTATTTAATTGCAAATACATCGCTTTGAAAAACTCACTATTATGTCGGCCAGAGTTAAGTAAACTTGGCGTTTTCCCTAAGGCATCATCTTGTGAGTAACCTGTAATATTTATAAAAGCACGATTCACCATAATGATTTCGTTTTTGCCATTGGAAACAAACACTCCCTCATTAGTAGTCGCAAAAACAGTACTCGCTAAACGTTGTTGACGTCGCGTGGCTATACGCTCTGAAATATCATGTATAAAATGAATGCTTCCCAAGTGACGAGCATCATTATCAACCACTTTCGTACAGGTATATTCCCCCCAAAAATTTCCTTCTGCACCTTTATATTCATGCTCATTAATTGCATCGCTAGATAGTGTTTGGCTCACCTCAAACTCATACATAAAACGACCAAAAAGTGGCATTTTAGCGGTTAGTATTTGTTGTGCTTTTTTATTTGCAGCAGAAATACGTTGGTTCGGTTCAGCAAAAATAAGTAAGTCATCAATACTATCAAAAATAGCTTGCAGCTTAGAGCTATCTTGCTGCGCTGCTCGCTTTGCTCTTCGTAATCGTGTTGCCAGTACACTTAAAATTAGTAATAGTACGCATAGTAAAGCAATTGAAATAATCGCTAGTAAAAGCTGATCACTTTGCTTCTTTTCTATTTCACCTATTTGTATACGAATTAGCTCTTCGAGGTTTTCTTGGTAACGCCATAACTCTTTTTCTAAGCTTCGTTGTGAAGAGATATCATGAATCACCGACAACAGCTGTGTTTTACCATTAACATTAAAGGGGGTTGAATAGACACTGACAGTACGCATATCACCGCTTGCTAAACGATGTTTAAAAACAAAATAATTACGACCTTCAGTACGTGCAGCTGCACGCTCTTGTGCCACCTGCTCGTTAGTAAAAATATTAATTTGCTGAATAGATTTTTTTTCCAGCTCACTTACATTGAAACCATAAAATAAGGCCGCGGCATCATTTGCTTGAACAATATCACCTGACTCAGGGTCAATAATTAACATAATAGCACTGTGGTTTTTAAAAAGAGCCGGGGAAATAATAGTGGATAAATCATCGGCAGCAATACCCGTACGACAATGAAGGCAGGCCATAAAAATAATTACTTTTAAAATTAATACCTTATCAATAAAAGTTTTGCGCAAGTGAACCCCCCTTTCTTATCTAAAGTATAACTATAGCCCAATGAAACTTTAATGTGAGAAAGGCAATAAATGAAAAATAATAATGTAGCATAAACAAAGCCGAGTAAACTCGCTAATAAAAATGACTCAAGTATAATGATTCTAATTTAAGCCTTAAAGCAGCCGACAATGAAATATAAAGATCTCCGTGATTTTATCAAATTACTAGAAGAAAAAGGTGAGCTTAAACGTATTCACCAAGAAATTGACCCTTACCTAGAAATGACCGAAATAGCCGATCGCACGCTGCGAGCTCAAGGCCCAGCTTTACTGTTTGAAAACCCCAAAGGGCATTCGATGCCTGTTTTAGCCAACCTATTTGGCACACCTAAACGTGTTGCTATGGGCATGGGTAAAGATGATGTTAGTGAGCTTCGTGAAGTTGGTAAACTACTGGCATTTCTAAAAGAGCCAGAACCACCAAAAGGCATTAAAGAAGCGCTAGGGCAAATTCCGGTATTTAAGCAAGTACTTAATATGCCAGCCAAAGAAGTAAAAAAAGCACCTTGCCAACAAATTATCATTGAAGGCGATGAGGTAGATTTAACTAAACTGCCAATCCAACATTGCTGGCCTGGCGATGTAGCTCCCCTTATCACTTGGGGCTTAACCGTCACCAAAGGACCTTACAAAAAGCGTCAAAACTTAGGTATTTACCGCCAACAATTACTTGGTAAAAATAAAATAATCATGCGCTGGCTTTCACACCGTGGCGGCGCGCTTGATTTTCAAGAATGGTGTAAAGAAAACCCTGGCGAACCTTACCCTGTATCAGTCGCACTTGGCGCAGATCCTGCTACAATTTTAGGTGCAGTAACGCCTGTACCTGACACCCTAAGTGAATACGCATTTGCTGGCTTACTTCGTGGTAGCAAAACAGAAGTAGTTAAGTCGATATCAAATGATCTACAAGTGCCTGCCAGTGCTGAAATCATATTGGAAGGCTATATCATGCCTGGTGAAGTAGCGCCAGAAGGTCCTTATGGCGATCACACTGGTTACTACAATGAAGTGGATGAATTTCCAGTTATGACCGTCACGCATATGACGCATCGCAAAGATCCAATTTACCACAGTACTTTTACCGGCCGTCCACCAGATGAACCTGCAATTCTAGGCGTTGCACTAAACGAAGTATTCGTACCAATCTTACAAAAGCAATTTCCTGAGATTGTCGATTTTTACTTACCGCCTGAAGGCTGCTCATACCGCATGGCTGTCGTGACCATGAAAAAACAATACCCTGGCCATGCTAAACGAGTAATGATGGGTGTATGGTCGTTTTTACGTCAATTTATGTACACTAAGTTTGTAATCGTGTGTGATGACGACGTCAATGCCCGAGACTGGAACGACGTAATTTGGGCTATTACAACACGCATGGATCCCGCTCGTGATACAACTTTAATTGAAAATACACCGATTGACTATTTAGATTTTGCATCACCTGTTTCCGGCCTTGGTTCTAAAATGGGTATGGATGCAACCAACAAATGGCCTGGTGAAACAACGCGCGAATGGGGTGAACCTATCGTTATGGACCAAGCCACTAAAGACCGTGTTGATGATATTTGGCAAAGTCTTGATATTCTATAGTTTGATCATCTAACTGATGAATTAACAGTCTATAAAACCCCTGTGCAGATATGCTAGAATTGAGAAATTCGAATGCGTATCTGCAAACAGTGCTAAAAGGTAAACCATGCAAACATTACATGCTGACGTTGTTGCTATCAGCCCATTAACTGAATTTGTTCACAAAGTTATTTTAAAACCAATTGAAAGTGTTAAATTTGAAGCAGGCCAATACTTACAAGTTGTGCTTGGTGAGAAAGACAAGCGTGCATTTTCAATTGCTAGCCGTCCTTCACAGTGTGACGAGCTTGAATTACATATTGGCGCATCTGCAGTTGACTCATACGCCATGCAAACCCTTGAACATTTACGTGATGCACACACTAACAATACCAAAGTAACCATTGAAACGGGCTTAGGTATTTCGCAACTACGCCTACAATGCGAACGCCCGATTATTTTACTCGCTGGCGGCACTGGTTTTTCATACGCAAAATCAATGGCTGATCATTTAAGCGAAATTGGTTGTGACCGCCCTGTTTTATTTTACTGGGGTGTACGTGAAGAATCGGCTTTATATGCACACACTGAAATGCAAACGTGGGCTAATAGCCGAGAAAACTTTACTTTTATCCCTGTCGTTGAAAACCCAACAGTCAGCTGGACAGGCCATACTGGCTACGTACATAAAGCCGTGATGAGCGATATTGCCTCCCTTTCGCCATATGATATTTACATGGCAGGGCGTTTTGACATGATTGGCATCGTACGAGATGATTTTATTGCTCATGGTGCAATCCGCGAAAACATGTACGCTGACGCATTCGCGTTTATTAAGTAATAAAAAATCCATTATAGCCAGCTTAATTATTTCAATTGCACCAAATTGATATAATTAAGCTGGCTACTGACACTCCCTGACAATACATTATGGTTTACTGTTCGCTCTTAAACAAGGAGCACAATTATGACCACTAACGTAATCGAAGTTATCACTTTTAAACTAAATAACGACACAGATTTGGCACAATTTCATATCGCCAATAATACCTTCCAAAACTTTATCGACAAGCAACCAGGAGTGTTTTATCGCTCACTTGCTAAACAAGCAGAAACCCAGCAATATATTGATGTTATATACTTTGCGACTCCCGCAGATGCGAAACGAGTGAGTGATATGTTTTTTGAAAACGAGCAGTGCCAACAATTTGCAGCATTAATTGAAAAACAAAGTGTACAATTAACCCATTACGAAGTATTAAGCCAAACAGCTTGCCAGCAAAGTTGAGCTACCTAAAGTCTGAGTTAAATTACTTCCCAAAAATCCGCTTAAATACATTAACTTAAACGATAAAGGATACGTTCGTGCATAAATCAGAGCGGCTGTTTCAATTAGTAAATATGCTAAAAGGTCGCCGCTTTGCGGTTACTGCAAATGAACTTGCTAATCGACTGCAAGTATCTCAACGAACCATTTATCGCGATATTCAACACCTTCAAAGTTCTGGCGTGCCCATTGAAGGTGATACGGGGGTGGGTTACCTAATAGCACACTACGATCTTCCCCCAATGATGTTTACATTAGAAGAATTACAAGCGCTTCTACTAGGTAGTAAAATGGTGAGTGCATGGACTGACCCACAATTAGCTGCCAAAGCCCAAGCTGCAATAGCTAAAATAAATGCCGTATTGCCTGAAAAGCTAAAACAGCAAGTCGAAGAATTACCTTATTTAGTATCGGCCTTTAACCATGATAAAACCCATCAAGAAATTACATTGCAACTTCGTAAAGCTATTACCAATAAAACCTGTATTGAATTTCATTACCTAGATGTTAACCAGCAGCCAAGCCACCGCATTGTAGATCCTCTTGGGCTCGTATATTGGGGCGCAAAATGGACGCTCATCGCTCACTGCCAATTACGTAATGACTATCGGGAATTTCGCTTAGATCGCATTCAAAGCATTACCTCACTAGCGAATACATTCAACACCAGTTCACACAAAAGTCTCTCACACTATATTGAGTTAGTTAAAGCAAAATACCACGTTGATATTGATTGCCCGGAAAATAAATAAATTACCAACAACTGGTGATCTGATTGTTTTAACCTATCAGAGCAATCAACATAAACAATTTCCCAAAAACCCATTCATTAACCATACTTTGTACAAGTCATTAACGGGGAGAGACCCAAATGTTAAATACAAAAGTAAAAGATTTTATGCAACGCAAACTACCCAATATCACACCTGAAACTGAAATGACTACGGCTATTTCAGAATTACAAAAATTCAAACTGATGGGGGCACCTGTATTTAATGAGGATAAGTGTTTAGTAGGTTTTATTTCTGAACAAGAACTACTAAAGCCATTAATGCAAAATAGTTATTTTTGTGATGGCGTAGTCAAAGTAGCTCAGCTGATGCAAACTGATGTGGTTACCGTCAGCGGTGATACCAATATTATTGAACTAGCCGAACAAATGAAAACGGGAAAGCCAAAAAATTACCCTGTTGTAGAGGGCACAACGGTGATTGGTATGATTGGCCGAAGCGATATTCTTAAAGCTCTTTTTGACAACTACTTAAGCTGTCAAAAAGAACATTAGGTGGCGTACGTCGCTGCTATTTAGCAGCGGCACTCTGTTTTAACTGTTGCTTTTCAGCATCACTCAAATAGGCTATCTCGAGTGCATTTACTTGCGCTTTTTCCATGTCAGCTTGCGTCAGACCAGCCGCTGGTGCGGCAACTGCATATTCATGCTCAATTTCAATGCCTTCAACAGCAGGATCATCCGTATTAATACACGCTAAAATACCATGATCTAAAAAGCGTTTCAGTGGATGCACATCTAAGCTAGCAACGGTACTCGTTTGCACATTACTGGTTAAGCATGATTCAATGCCTATGCGATTATCTCGCAGGTAGTCCATTAGCTTTACATCTTCAATCGCTTTTACACCATGGCCAATACGCTCTGCTCCAAGCTCATTAATTGCTTGCCAAATACTTGCAGCACCAAGTGCTTCGCCCGCATGAATAGTAGCGGCTAGGTAGGCATTTCGGACCTGTTTAAAGTGATCAACAAATAGCTCTCCCGGAAAACCAATTTCATCACCGGCTAAATCTACAGCCACTAAATCATTTTTAAATGCAAGCAACGCATCAAGCTCTTGTTGACAAATTTTGGTGCCATAAGTACGTGACATAATGCCAATTAAATTAGCTTTAACACTGCTGCTTTGAGTGGCACTTTTTATACCATCAACCACGGCTTCTACAACGCCTTGCGGATGCAGCCCTTGGCTTTGCGCCATATAATAAGGGCTAAAACGAAGCTCAACATAATCTAAACCTTGCGCTTGTGCATCTTCAATGTTTTCAATTGCAATACGACGACAGGCATCATAATCACCCAGTACGGCGACACCCCAATCTAATTTTTGCAAAAAGGCCATTAGGTTTGGTTCTGGATCAATGACTTGCACATGCGGTATTAGCGCCGCCACATTATCGGCGGGTAATTTGATATTGAACTGACGGCCCAAATCAAGAATAGTTTGCGCACGAACATTACCGTCTAAATGGCGATGGATATCTAGCAAAGGGAGTTTTTTATTAATCATAATTAGCACTCAGTCAGTTAAATTTGCGCGGATCATACGCACTTAAATAGGTAATTCAAGTTTAGATGATTTTGTTTTCTTTATTGAGGTCATTTGTCTGCATGACAAAGATGAAAACATTTAAAATAAATGCCAAAAACGCTTTATACACTTATTGTAAATAATGCCACATCGTTTTAAATAATTTATCAGCATCAATTGGTTTAGTTAAGTAATCGTCCATACCTGTTGCTAATGCTTTTTTCGCATCCTCATCATGCGCATTTGCTGATAAGCCAATAATAGGCAACTCGCTCATAAATAGCTCATTACGAATAACCTTAGTCGCTTGTAAACCATCCATATTAGGCATTTGAATATCCATAAGAACTAGGTCATAAGGTGTCTGTGACACTTTTTCAATCGCCTCAAAACCATCATTAGCAATATCCGCAACGCACCCTTTTGTTTTTAATATTGCAGTTGCAACATGTTGGTTTAGGGGGTTGTCTTCTACTAATAATATTTTAAAATCAACAAACGATAAGCTGCTTGTATCTATGTCGTTGAAGCGTGTTTCTAACTGCTCTGTTTTTGCTAGCGGTGAAATGCGTGGCAAAGTAAAAGTAAATGTAGAGCCCAGCCCTTGTTTACTTTCCAGGCCTATTGCCCCTCCCATTAACTCAACCAGCTTCTTGCAAATACTTAAGCCTAAGCCTGTACCACCATACTGGCGTGAAGTAGAACTGTCAGCTTGTGCAAACGGTTGGAATAATTGCTGTTGAGCATTGTCGTTAATACCTATGCCTGTGTCATTCACACTAAAATAAGTAACGCTCTCACTTTGCCATATTTTTAATGTGATAGTCCCTGCTGCGGTAAACTTAATGGCATTATTTAGTAAGTTTAATAACACTTGCTTTAGCCGAATTGGATCGGTATCTATCTGTAATTGTGCGCCACGATCTAACTCCAACTGCAAGTTGAGTGCTTTAATATCCGCCTCAAATTGCACTAAGTTCATAACCTCATCAATAAGGTGATTAACCTTTATGGGTTCTTGTGCTAAATCAAGCTTATCGGCTTCCATTTTTGAATAGTCGAGCACATCATTCAGCACCCTCAAAAGCACGCTAAGTGCACCATCAGCTTGTTCTATGTAACGGCGACCTTGTTGCCAATCTTGCTGTTGCAACGCTAAATAATGCAAACCTTTAATACCGTTTATTGGTGTGCGTACTTCATGACTCATGTTCGCTAAAAATTGGCTTTTGATTTGACTCGCTTCATCTGCTTTTTGTTTTTCTTGACGTAAAATCCGTGTTTGCTGAGCGACTTGCTCCCTCACCTGAATATTAGTACCCGTTACTGATATCAAGAAGGTAATTAACAACCAAACAAATAACATACCCACTATTTGTGCAAGCCAATACATGACCCATGATGTTTTTGATTTAGGCTCAAATAGCTGCACTTGCCAAATACGCTTTCCAAGTAAAAGTTGATACTCGTTTAGCAATTCAACATTCGCACTTTGAGTTTGATAAATTAATTGCTGATCATTCTCATCTGTTACATCGTAAAAATGGGCGCTTATTTTACTGTCATGATTAAACCATAACGATTGAGATAAGCGCGATAAACTCACCACCCCAACAACAAACCCTTTAAAATCACCCTGAGTATCTAAGTCTCCAAACACAGGGAAGAAAAACAATACACCATTACCATCAGCATTACTTTGGACTAACCCTATAGGTTCACTTATTACCAATTCATTCAATGCTTTTGACATCATTAACGCATCATATCGCTGCTCATTGGAAGCCAAATCAAACCCAAGTACAACCTCATTTCCTACTATTGGATGGGCATATTGCACAGGGTAGTACTCATCTCGCATTGAGACAGGCTGCCAGCTTTGTCCTGATGACTTTTCTTTAATATAAAAATCATCAACCCCTTCAAGCTGAATACCCTGTTGGTATTGGGTTAGCTCGGCTTTAGTAACACGCGGTACCCATTCAAATGCTAAAATTTCATGGCTATAATCCAACTGCTTTGAAGTGAAGCGCTTAAACTCTTGGTAATTAACCCCATCACTACTGGCAAAAAAGGTAGCGAGAAGAGTCAAATGCCCTGTTATTTCAGATATTTTATGATTGATTTCAGATTGCACAGCAGCAATCTTAGCACTTTGTTTTTGAATGTTTTTTTCTTTTTTGACACTAGCCGCAGCGTAAAAACTCAGGCTAATCACCATATAGATAAATAACGAAGGGAGAATAACCTGTAGTCGATGGCGCATTTGTGAATAATTGAACGCTGCCAATATTAGCGGTGTAAAAATCAACACCCCTATACTGTCGCCAATCCACCATGCTATAAAATTATCAACGGCGACATGGGCAGGAATAACCTGATTATAAACCAACAGTGTAGTGCCTATTGACGCTGCAATAACACAACAAATAGGGCCTGCAACAATTAAGCTATGAACGCTGCGTTTTAAAGATGATAAATCTAAAGGGGCTTTAATTACATTTACAATGAGGTAGCTACCAAACCACGCCTGAAAAGTTGCAGCTAAAGAAACTATTAAAGCCTGAAGGAATACTTGCCAATGTAATATATCAACAACACGATCAAGGTGAGCAAGATTAGTAAGCAGTGCACCGAGCAAAATCCCCGCTAAAGCTCGGCGCCCACATAATAAAAAACCAGCTAAAGCGATACCCGATGGCGGCCATGAAGCAACAGCATATCCATTAACAGCCAATAATAAATTACTAAAAAAACCAGTCGTAAAATAAGCAAAAGCAAGGCTAACAGTCAGAGTAAATATATTCTTCATATGCTCTGGCGCTCCTATGCCGATATAAGCCTATTTAGATTATAGGTAAAGATCCAGCGCTTTTTGTGGCTGTGCACTTTTACTATAACTAAGCTGAGCTTGTGCTAAGTAATCTTTACTGTTTTCAGGGTTTAACGCCTTATCAAATACACGTGCAGCAAGCTCGTATTCGCCATGTGCATTCGCTAAACACGCTAGCGATAGTAATAAGTCTTGATTATCTGGTTCTTTTTTCAGCGTATCTTGTAAGCTCGCCTGTAATTTCAGCGCATCTCCCGGTGCAGAAACGTTTAATACTTTGGCAAGATCATTATGTTGCTCTGATTTTTTAAGCATTTTTAATAAAGTTAGCTCAATTTCATTTAAACGCCCTACTTTTGCCATCACAGATAAATAAGCCATATGCGCTTTTACTTTCAAGCTTTTTGAGAGCTGTTGATATTTATCAATTAACTGCGAGTGCGGCTGTGCCATAAAATAAGCTGTGAATAATGACGACCACTGTGTATCGGTTAATGCTTGTTTACTTAATAAACGTGGCATAAATTGCTCAAGAGCCGTCCACTTTTGTTGTTGAACTAACACTTCCGCGTACATTTTCAGCTCTAATGCAGTTGCTTTTTTAGCTTCTGCTAATGCTTTTAAATCACCAGTCACCGTACTGCAATCGCCTGTGGCTAACCAAAGTTTAGCTGCTTTTAATTGATTTTCTGCTGAAATTTTCTCAAGTAAGGTAATTGCTTTATTTATCTCACTTTTTTGCAAAGCGGCTTTGGCTAATAAAGCATAGCGTACATCATGCCAATTATCTGCCACACTATTGTTTTCCAGCGCAAGCTCTAACTGCTCACTATCGCTGTTAATTAAACTCCAAATACCTTGTTCAATGGCTGCTTGCTTGCGCTCTTCACTGCGAGCAAAAAAGCGATGACGAGTATTACTGTATAAAGACCAAACATAGCGAATGAGTTTATAAGTAACATACAGTCCAAGTGCAATAACTAAAAATGCCGCACAAAAAGCAACAATTGAGCCCTCTAATGTAGTGTGATTAAACGAGATAAGTACATAGCCAACTTCACCGATTAACAAGGGTGATACAGCAAGCAAAATTGCAATGGCTAAAATAACCAAAATAATGCGTATCATTGTGCCCACTCCTTGACCTGCTCAGTACTTTTCAAAGTGATTTCAGGGCTAAAGTTTAGTGACTCTTTATTTAAGCCTGCCAATGTTTTAAGTACACTTTGTGTATGTGGATCATCTTGCTTAAAGTAATCACTCACTAATACATGAGCTTGATTTAAAGCGGTAAAATATATACTTGCTTGTTTAGTTAAAAGTGCATCTTGCGCTTGAGATAAATACAGACTTAAACGCTGCTTAATTAAATGACGCTCTTGCTCTGTTAATAAAGGCTCAATTGCAATATCTTCACGTTGACGAATTTTAATAAAATTATCTTGCAGCTGTTCCCATGTTTTAGCTACGTTTTGTTGCCAGTCACTGACATCTTCACTCAAAGCATCTTGCTTCGTCGTAATTGCTACTTGTGGTAACGCCACCGCATTAAAATCTAACTTATCTATTTGTTCTAACACACCGTGAAGTTGTAAATAAATCGCTTCAGCAGGGATCGGTTTTACGATACTAAGCGCTTGCATATCACTATGAATTGCTTGGCGAATAGCACCGGTTCCTGGATGCTCTGCTAGCAAAGCATCTAATCGCGCCAGCACTGCGGCTGCACCTTTATAATCTTTCTCAGCCCATAACTTAAACTCGGCCATGCGTTGTAAACTTGTGACTTCGTGCGGATTAAGGCTGTATGCTTGTTGCTGAGCACGTTGCAATGCACTCTCTAGTTGCTTAGCTGTATTATCCGCATTCTCAGCCAAACTAGCAGCTACTTTTTGCTCACTATTAAATAACGCTTGTTGCAGTGTTTGCTGCGCTGCTTTCACTGCTTGCAATTCTTTACTCAATAATTGATTGTCAGCAGATAGCTGAGTAACTAATTGATTGGCTTGCTGCTCTGTATTAAATTTTTGATAAAATTGATAACCCACACCCGATGCAACAATTAGCGAGATAAGCAACGCTAAGCTGCCTGTTTTACTTATTTTTTGTTTATTATTTTGGTTCATCATGGGTTCTTTTTTAGCAGCTGGAGAAGTTGCCGCTGACTTTGCTGTTTGATTAGTTGATGATGCTGTTTTTACTTCAGCTGCCGGTGTTGTTGGCTTTGCATGTTCGCTCATAGTATTACCTTGACTGATGCAGGTAAACATAGCGCTATCGCTCGCACCTGCAGCAATGTGAATATTTTCCGAATTTACATGTTGTAGCTTGAGGTGTTCACAAATACGACTGCTAGCAACATAAAACTGGCACTGTCTTAACCATTCTAGTTGTTTTAAAGGAAGTTGATTAAAAATAGCATCAACCGCCGCATTACTAGTAATGACTATACCTTTAACATTAAGGCTTTGCCAGTGGTCTAGCCAGTTGCTTGGTTCCCCTTCGATTGGGGCTCGCTGATAAATCACTAAGTTATTTAAAAAAGCACTGCGCTGCTTTAATATTTTAGCTATTGTAGGACGACCATCTTTCCCCTTAACAAGCACAATATTTTGCCCGTCAATCTGTTGCAGCGACTGTAATGCAAGTAAACCTTCCGAATCATGCTGCTTAGGCACCGCGGCACGCACACCAAACCCTTGCCAAATGGCCTCTGCGGTTTTTTCACCTACAGCGTAAAACTGCGCTTTGGTGTTTATATCTGGTTTAAGTGCTAATAAAGCTTTGACCGCATCTTGGGAGATAAAAATAATTTTATCTGCGTTCAACAAAGGGGTTAATTGAGCGCTTTGTAGTGTGAAGTAATCAAGTGTTAAAACTGGAAATAAGGTCGCCTGATAACCCCCTTGCAGCAGCTTTTCTGCAAGGTCAGCGCCTTTTCCCTCTGGGCGAGTTATCAGGATATGTGACATTTATGCGTCTCGGTATACGTCAGCTAAAATTTTATCTGCACCTAATGCTAGTAGTTGCTCAGCTAATTGCACGCCCAACGCTTCTGCATCAATCGTGTTACCTCTAATTTCAGCGCGTAGTATTTCACTGCCATCGATAGCACCCACTAAGCCACGAAGATGAACCTGTTCGCCATCAACTAAAGCATAGGCACCAATAGGAACTTGACAACCTCCTTCTAAACGACGATTCATAGCACGCTCAGCATTCACGCGAATACGCGTTTCACTGTGCTCAAGTGGTGCAAGCAATGCTTTGGTAGCCTCGTCATCAATACGACACTCAATACCAACAGCCCCTTGTCCATTGGCCGGTAGCGATACTTCAGGCTCAATAAACGCTTTAATACGCTCATGCATGTCAAGACGAATCAAGCCAGCCGCGGCTAAAATTATCGCATCGTATTGGCCGTCATCAAGCTTTGCTAAACGGGTATTTACATTACCGCGTAGATCACGAATCTCTAGATCCGGGCGCAACGCACGAATTTGACACTGACGACGCAAGCTTGAAGTACCCACAATTGCACCTTGTGGTAACTGCGCAATATCAGCGCATGTATTGGACACAAACGCATCGCGCGGGTCTTCACGCTCACAAATCGTGTGCAGCGCTAAACCTTCTGGAAAATCTACAGGCACATCTTTCATTGAATGCACGGCAATATCAGCACGGCCATCTAACATAGCTTGTTCAAGCTCTTTAACAAATAACCCTTTTCCACCAATTTTAGCCAGAGGTGTATCTAAAATAATATCCCCTTGAGTCGACATCGGCACGAGCTCAACAGTAATGTCTTTATGAAAATGCTCAAGTTGCGCTTTTACAAATTCTGCCTGCCAAAGTGCTAAGGCGCTTTTTCGGGTTGCTATACGAACGAGTTTATTTGTGTTTGTCATAATAAAAAGTATCCAATTTATGTTCTTTACTTAGCCCTGCGCTGCAGCGTTTATCTGGCTAATATACGAAATTCTTTTTGTGCTAATAAGTGACCTTGCTGATCAATCACGTCAACACGCCAGTGGCCAAGTTGCTCTGATAAAATATGCTTCTTTGAATAAGTACGATAACGCGGTGATGTGACATCAAGTTCAATACTGGCCATTATTTCGTTTTCATAACGCCAAACATGGGTCACTTTTTGCCCTTGTAAATTTTTAAGCTCACTAAAAAAAGCTATAGTATCAACAAATTCACCAATTCGAATATCCGCTTTTAAGACATTAACAGGCTCGCGCCCCACTACATCACGCGTCAATACTGCTCGGCTTACTTTGTCTGTATCTATTTTTGCACCCAACGCAACACTTGCAACATGGGCGGTACTGGCAAAACTTTTTGGCTGAGCGACTATTGAATCAGTCTCACCTGATACTGTCGTAATGTCAGCTTCAATATTCAGTGTTGTTGTTTCACTTAGTTCTGACTCATCGTTATTAGCGCTCTGTAAATCAATGGCATCTTCAATCTCAGCCATCGAGTTATTTGTAATTAGCGCAGGCTCAACCTGCACATCATCACTTTGTTCAATTATAGGCGTAACGAAAGGGAGACCTTCATCAGCACCCTTCGTAGAAACTAATATCGGTACGTCATTTGACACATTAGGCAGATCATTTTGCTCAGCATTAACCGAGCCCAATAGGCTATAAGTAAAAACAACTAATGCAAATAAACCCAGTAAAGTCACAGTGGCAATGCGTTTCCAATGCCATTGATAGGTTACTGACGGTGCACTTGGTTCTGCACGCCTCATATTTGCTGTAATTACTATTTTTTGTTTCATTTTAGCCTCGGTTACTCAACACTATTAACTTAAGCGAGCAATTAACCATTGGCGAATAGCCGCTAGTTCTTCCCCACAAACCTGATGGCCCATTGGGTATTCTTGCCAACTTACATCCATGTTATGCGCTGATAATATGTCAAACGCATGACGACCCGCGCCATAAGGCACAACCTGATCTTGGCTTCCATGAGCCATAAATACAGTTAAGTCTGTATGTTTTGCTTCTGCGGTTAATTTCTCTGGCACGCACATATACGTTGAAAGTGCCATTACTCCTGCAAGCTTTTGCTCTAAACGTGGAGCTAAATGCAGTGAAACAACACCGCCCTGAGAAAAACCAGCCAATATTATTTTATCTGCTGGAATACCTTTTTCAATCTCATGGCTGATCAACGCTTCAACTTTGGCGGCAGATTCCCGCACCCCAGTTTCATCCGCACGTTTATCAAGATCCATTGATTTAATGTCATACCACGAGCGCATTGCCATGCCACCATTAATAGTGACGGGTTGCACCGGCGCATGTGGAAATACAAAGCGTACGCCTAAATCATCAGGAAGTGAAAGTTGAGGTGCGACCGGTAAAAAACCATCACCAGAATCGCCTAGGCCATGTAACCAAATAATCGTTGCTTGATGCTTTGCTTTAGCTGGATATTCAACAAACTCTAAACTCATAATTCAGACTGCCATTGTACAGGTTGGCCGGCTTGACGAGTTGTTGCTTCATTCATAAACTGCCAAAATTCAGCACCAGAGCGGTTATCTATCCATTTATCGCCACGTAATTCAAAGTGGTGACCATTAAATTTTGTTGCAACCCATACTTGATGTAATGGTGCTTGCTTATTAATTACAATTTTACTGCTATCGGCAAAAATAATCTCCAAAATACCTTGTGCAGATTCATAATCAAGATCGGCTTCACAGTCATCCACTTGCTCTTCAATTGTGAACATAAGTGCTTCGGCTAATTGGTGGTATTCATGATCAGTCATTATTATTTCCTTTACGGCAGTAGGATAAATTTGCTTACGGTTAGTGTAACAGGAATAAAATCATCCGCGAATAGCTGCATTTTTTAGATATTCTGTTAATCTGCGATTATAAAGCCAGCAACACGATTAATCTAATGAAAGAGATGCATCTTAAAAAATTAAAACGACTTACCCCTCTTGGTGTACTACTTATCGCTTTAGCTGGTTGCGGACAAAGCGGACCACTGTATTTGCCTGAAGAAAATACGCAGCCAAATCAAACAGAACAAGTAACTGAATCAGTAGCAAACCAAGACACGCCAACAACCGAATCGAAACAGGACTAACAAATGGACTTTTTTGACTATAAAAATAATCAACTACATGGCGAAGACATCGCTGTCAGTGACATAGCAGCACAATATGGTACACCTTGTTATATTTACTCACGCAAAACATTTGAACGTCACTACCTTGCGTTTGCACAAGCGGCTAAAAATCATAAAAATTTAGTGTGCTATGCCGTTAAAGCTAATTCAAATATTGCAGTATTAAATGTGTTGGCTCGCTTAGGTTCTGGTTTTGATATTGTCTCTAAAGGTGAGCTTGCCCGTGTTATTGAAGCGGGTGGTAACGCCAGTAAAGTAGTTTTTTCCGGTGTTGCAAAAACAGCTGACGAAATTGCTTATGCGCTAAAGCTTGGAATTAAATGCTTTAATGTTGAATCTGTATCTGAACTTGACCGTATATCTGAAGTAGCCAATGAGCTTAATTTGGTTGCGCCAATTTCGATTCGTGTTAATCCTGATATTGATGCAAAAACTCATCCCTATATTTCAACTGGCTTAAAAGAAAATAAATTCGGTATTGATATTCTCACTGCAGTGAGTGTTTATCAATATGCCGCTTCATTACCTGGTTTGAAAATCACCGGTGTTGATTGCCATATTGGCTCGCAGCTCACCGAAATAAAACCATTTTTAGAAGCGTTGGATAAAGTACTCGCCCTTATTAATGACTTAAAAGCCAATGGTATTGAGCTAAGTCATTTAGATATTGGCGGTGGTTTAGGCGTGCCATACAATGGTGAAACACCACCACATCCAAGTGAATATGTGGCTCATATCACTGACCGTTTAACTGACTACCAACACCTAGAGCTGATTTTTGAGCCCGGCCGTGCCATTGCCGCCAATGCTGGGATTTTAGTAACAAAAGTTGAGTTTATTAAGCAAAACCAAGATAAGTTCTTTGCAATAGTTGATGCGGGCATGAACGATATGCTGCGCCCTGCGTTATATCAAGCATGGCAAAATATTGTGCCGGTAACGCCACGCAATGACGATACCCCCACACACAACTTTGATATTGTTGGGCCGGTGTGTGAAACAGGTGACTTTTTAGGTAAAGACCGCATGCTTGCACTACAACAAGGGGATTTACTTGCCCAACGTAGTGCCGGTGCTTATGGTTTCACAATGAGCTCAAATTACAACTCGCGCCCGCGCGTAGCTGAAATTATGGTTGATGGCGAACAAAGCCATTTGATACGCGCTCGTGAAACTGTCGAAAGCTTATGGCAGGGCGAGAAAATTTTACCATAAACTTTTTGTAACACGGCTGCTCTGTGGCATGATTAGCGCAGAGCAAATCCGAATTAGAGCGCTATGTTAGTTAATTTTTCCAAAATGCACGGCCTAGGCAACGATTTTGTTGTAATTGATAACATTACACAAAACGTTTTCTTGTCACGAGATCAAATAAAAAAACTGGCCGATCGCCATTTCGGCATTGGCTTTGACCAATTGTTAATGGTTGAAGCGCCCTATTCTCCCGATCTTGATTTTCACTATCGTATTTTTAATGCTGATGGCAATGAAGTCGAGCAATGTGGCAATGGTGCCCGCTGTTTCGCCCGCTTTGTGCGGATGAAAGGCCTGACCAACAAACACAAAATTACTGTGTCTACAAAATCAGGTAACCTCACCCTGTATATCGAAAAAGACGGCCAAGTGACCGTTAATATGGGGCACCCTAATTTTGAGCCAAGCAAAATCCCGCTTAAAGCCACTAAACGTGAACTGACATATATTATTCGTGCACAAGAACACACTGTTTTTAGCGGTGCGGTCTCAATGGGCAACCCTCACTGCGTATTAGAAGTTGACGACATAGTAACAGCCGATGTCAGCACGTTAGGACCATTGCTTGAGAATCACGAGCGCTTTCCGCAGCGCGTAAATGTAGGTTTTATGCAAGTAATAAACGAAGAGCACATTAAATTAAGAGTGTGGGAGCGCGGCGTAAACGAAACACTAGCCTGTGGTACAGGCGCATGTGCTGCGATGGTCATTGGCCAAATTCAAAATAAGCTAGCCACCACAGTGCAAGTTGACTTACCAGGCGGAAGTTTACAAATTCGCTGGCAAGGTGAAGGTCACCCAGTGCGTATGACAGGCCCTGCGGAGCATGTATTTGATGGTCAAGTTGCCTTATGAGTAACATTCCCAGTAAACTAACAAATGAACAAGTTAGTGAGTTTTTGCTAGAAAACCCTGATTTTTTACTGCAAAACCCAGCACTGTTAACGCAACTTGAATTGCAACAGCATGCTCAAGGCGCCACCTCTTTAGTGCATATTCAGCAGCGTCAATTGCGTGAACATAATGCAATGTTAAAACACAAAATTGATGAACTTATTGAACACGCAAAAGAAAACGAGCAAATTTATAGTTTATTTAGTGAGTGCCACCGCCAACTGTGGACTAATTATGACTTTAAAACGCTAGCAGTAAACTTACGTAATATTATTTGTACCAATGCGGCTATTAGTGAATGCCATTTACTTAAGTATGACACTAAGTTTGATGATTTAATTACACATCGCTTAATGAACGATGGTACGTACCTTGGCCGTGTAAGCCAGCAAGAACGCGATTTACTGTTCCGCCCACAAACACAATCAACTGCGCTTTACTTAATTGGCAATAGTAAACACCCAGTGGCTATTTTGGCATTTGGCAGTGATGATGCAAACCACTTTGAACCCGCCAAAGACAGCCTGTTTGTGCTTGAATTTGTACGCTCATTACAATTGAGATTACTGGAACTTGAGCTGGCATGATCGAGCCGCAGCCGCCAAGTGTTGATGAATTGCATGAGCAATTAAGCGACCAGTGGCGCACACCTATTCAATCATTTAGTGATTATCTGCGTTTTGAAAGGCAATACTCTCCACACACGATCACCCAATACACCACGCAACTGAACTTTGCTGCGTTGTATTTCAGTAAGCTATGCGATGATTGGTCAAGCGTACAAGGTGAACATATTCGCCGCTACAGTATGCAGCTCAGAAGCAAGCAACTGAGCGGGCGTACAATTAGTTTAAAGCTCAGCTGCATTCGTAGTTTATATAAATTTTTAAAAGCTAAAAATATCGCCCAACAAACACATTATCATAACCCTGCAGAGGCAATTAAAGGCCCTAAATTTGCCAAGCCATTACCTAAAAATCTTGATGTAGACCAAATGGCACGGTTACTTGATATTCAAGATGACGACCCTCTTGCGATTCGTGATCAAGCGATAATGGAATTAATGTATTCTTCTGGCCTACGTATAAGTGAGTTAGTTGGTGCTAACCTACAAGATATAAACCGCAGCGCCAAAGAAATTTTAGTACGGGGTAAAGGCAGTAAAGAACGCTTATTACCCGTAGGCGGTAAAGCATTAGAATCATTAAATAAATGGCTAAAAATACGCCCTCAATTTGCTCATCCTGACGAAATTGCGGTATTTGTTAGCAGTAAAAAATGCCGAATATCAGCACGTCACGTTAGGTCACGCATGCAAGAATGGGGAATAAAGCAAGGCATAAGTAGCCAAGTCCACCCGCATAAATTACGCCACTCTTTTGCATCTCATATTTTAGAATCTTCTGGTGACTTACGCGCTGTGCAAGAGTTATTAGGGCATAGCAGCTTATCCGCAACACAAGTTTACACTCATTTAGATTTTCAGCATTTAGCAAAAGTGTACGATAACACGCACCCTCGCGCCAAAAAGCGCACAGACCCAGAATAAGGAGCTTTTATGATCCGCTTTAATCGTGCTATTTCCCCTTTTTCCGTGCTTAGTTTTGACTTAGACGATACCTTGTATAACAATCGCCCCATCATTAAAGCCGCCGTACAGGCGCAGTTTGACTATTTAAACTCACTCACTCAGTGGCAAGCACAAGGTAGACATTATTGGCAACAATGCCGTGACCAAGCAGCTCAATCAAATCCCGCTTTAATTGATAATGTAACCCTATGGCGTAAACACACGCTTATGCTAGGGTTAAGTAAAATTGGTTATCAAGATGCTGAACTCGAATATCATGTAAATAATGCCTACACAGCATTTACTGACGCGCGCAGCAATATTGTCGTCAGTGAACAGGTACTCGAATTACTCTCCCAACTAGCTAAGCAATATCGCTTAATTGCTATTACAAATGGCAATGCTGATGTTGAACAGTTTAACTTAAAGGGAGTGTTTGAACTCGTATTACAAGCTGGCATGCATGGAAAAGCCAAACCACACCCAACCATGTTTGAGCAAGCTTGCGCGTATTTAAATGTCGCTCCACAGCAAATTTTACATATTGGTGATAGCTTAGATTCTGACGTACACGGCGCTCATAATGCAGGTTGCCAATCTGTGTGGTTAAACGATCAGCATATTAATTATGCTTACAAGGGGTTACCTGACATAGAAATTGCGAATGTGTTTGCTCTCAAGCAATTACTTAATTCTGCATCAGGGCAATAAAAACAGGATGCAAAGCACGCTATACGTCAAAGTCATCACACTGTTATTATTGGCCTCAGTCGCTTTAAATGGCTATTTTTTATGGCCAAAAGAGCAGGTGCAATTAGCATCAAAGCCAACGTTAATAACACACGAAAACACCTTGATAAATGATAAAAGCAAAACCAATCCGCTATATGAACAAGCCACAGCTGATTTTCAGCAACAGCGTTTTTCTCAGGCGGTTACAAGCTACCAAAAACTAAAAAACACACACCCTTTACACGCTGAGCGCCTTTATTTTCACTGGCTCGATACGCTCGATAATTGGCTTAAAAATAATGAGCTCACCGTTGCAGATACTTTTTTACAAGCGTTTTTAAACAAGTACCCTTATGATATAAAAATGCTACGTCTTAATGCTGAGCACTTAGTTAAAAATCAGCAAATTCATCAAGCGATTGTCGCGTTTTTTTCTTTAAATTCATTCGCAAATGAGAGTGAGCAAGCTGTTATTTTACAACGCTTACAGCAATTGACCTTCGCACAAATAAATACGTTGAGCAAACAACATGCTTGGCAAAAAATAGTTTCTCAAACTTCTGTGTGGCTTGATTATGATAACGACAATCCTCATTACTTACTCGCATTGGCAAATGCGTATTATCAACTCGATGATATAACCAGCTCACAATCAACTTTAGAGCGCTTTGCAGTGGAACACCCGCTACAAAAACAAGTTGATGAACTACAAATGCAGATAACACATGCACAAAGTGGTGTAGATTTAATCTCACTCAAATCATACGGCGCGCACTATTTATTAAACATGCAAATCAATAGCTCATTCAATACCGAGCTAATGATAGACACCGGCGCGAGCTATACGGTGATACCCAATACAGTATTTCAAGCATTACGACCAATACCAGACTATATTGATAGCATAAGAGTTAATACTGCCAACGGCCAAGCAATTGCGCAGCGCTATCAGGTAGATTCCATTTTAATTGGCAAACAATATATTGAGAACTTTGAAGTATTAGTAATTGATAGTCATAGTGACTATGGATTGCTTGGTATGAACTTTTTACAATTGTTTAAATTTAATATAAACCAACAAACTAATCAGCTAGAGCTAGCTAAATAATTAAGGATAACTATGACACTCAATGACTTTTTAAGTCGCCTAGCGGACGAACCACAGAATATCGCTTTTGCAGATACAATGGCCGTGATCGAAGCAAATTACACATTTACACCTAGCGCATTTAATAATCATGGGCTGAAAAGCACTGCAACTGAAAACAATGGTTCATGTAAAATTTTTGCTTTTGCCAAACTCAATCAGCTAACGAAACAAAACACCTTAGATTGCTTTGGCGAATTTTACCGTGATGATGTCTTGAAAAATCCGGATAACAACGACCATATGAACATTCGTACTTTTATGTTGGCACCAGAGGCAACACCGTTTTTAGGTCTCACTTTTGAACAGCAGCCGCTATCAGAAATAGCCTAAAATACCCTAGTGCGTGTTGATCTTTGTGGATTGAAATTTGTTCAATCTAGGGGCGATTTAATCGCGGCGCGAGGTTTGTAATCGAGTGGGCTCGATAACTGCTCCTGCGTTATTCTACTGGCTCACATCCATGTGAGAATAAGTAAAAGCCGAGCAAAGCTTCCGCGTCCTGCTCACGCCCCTTACCTACATCCGTGTAGGTAACAAACAGTCAATCGCCCCTAGGAAGAACCCTTTGGGCAACGCATGTCTGGCTTTATACTGCTGCAAAATTAATCACGAAAGGTCAACACGTCCTAATAGCGCGTTCTACATTGAATAGTCTCGCGCTACTAACAAATTTAGTATAAATGATTTTTACCATAAGGAACTTCTAACATATTGCTCGCTGTTTTTTCGCTTTGACCACACATTTCATCGTATGCACTGGTATGGCGTAACACCATTTGTGCGTAGCTCAAATGATCAAGGCGCTTTTGAATATGCAATGGACTCAGCCCTCGAATAAATTCACCTTTTTCGTCAGTGACATAATATTCAACGTTATTAATCATTACTGATACTTGGTATAACGCCATTTCCAATGAATGAACAATGACTTTTTGTAACGGTTGATGATCTTTAAGTTCTGATAATTTAATAGCCATGATCTGACCTTTTTAGTATTAGGTTAAATTATCTGTACGCAGGTTTGATATACTTTGATCAACTTAAAACCAAATGAATTAATTAATGACTGAACAAACTCGCCTTGCTAAATATATCGCTCATGCGGGTGTTTGCTCTCGCAAACAAGCCTCTCGCTTAATTGACGAAGGCATAGTAAGTGTTAATAACCGCCCAGCAAACCATATTGACCATGTTGATGATAACGACAATATACGTATCGATGGCAAACGAATTCAAGGGCGTGCTGCGTTAACCTATTTTGCTTATAACAAACCCGTTGGCATTGATTGTAAACTCAATCCAAATGATGCAAGTAGCCTCATTCACCATTTACCTAGTGGTACGCGTGTTTACCCCATTGGCAGACTTGATAAAGATTCCCGAGGCCTCCTAATACTCACTAACGATGGCGAGTTTTGTAATCAACTGATCCATCCTGACTTCCACCAGCCAAAGCGTTATTTAGTGACTGTTGATAAACCACTTGATGATAAATTTTGCCAAACAATGGCAAAAGGGGTGCCTGTTGATAAGCACATCACCTTGCCTTGCACAGTTGAAAAAATAGCTGAGCACCAATTTAGCATTATTTTAAAACAAGGCCTTAACCGACAAATACGTAAAATGGCGCATTATTGTGGCTATAAAGTTGTTGATTTATACCGTGAGCAAATTGCCGACCTTAATTTAGCGACTCTCAACTTAACTGAAAACACCCACCTTAAAATAGACAAATCTAACATTTTAAAAAATTAATTTATTTTTCATAAACTAGTTGCAAATTATGATTACAGGCGTAATCTGTTGTTAAAGATTACACTTGTAGGCAATATATTAATGATTGAGTTATCTAAAGCAGAATTTGAAGTGCTTGATGCCCTGTGGGTTAACTACCCTGCGACAGCAAGCCAAATTATCGAACGCTTAAGTGACGAAAAACAATGGCACGAAAAAACCATTAAAACTTTACTCGGACGCTTAGTAAAAAAAGGCGCTCTGAGCTTTGAAAAAGACGGTCGCCAATACATTTACACGCCTTGTATGGAGCGTGCTGAATACACACTAAAAGAAAGCCAAAACTTTATCGAACGCTTTTTTAGTGGCCGTATTGCACCTTTGGTAAGCGGCTTTGCTAAATCCGAGCAACTTTCTCAACAAGACATCAATGAGCTAAAAAAAGTGATTGATGAGTGGGAAAAACAGCAAAAGTAAGGGATTACTATGTTAGAAGTTACCTTTAACTGGCTTATTGAACAGCAATTATTAATCAGTGTAATCATATTCAGTTTACTCATTTTAGAGCGCTATTCGCTTAAGTGGCTCAGTGCAAATTTTGTGTATAAGTTATGGTTATTACTACCCGTTGCACTGCTGCTCGTTAATTTACCCGCGCATTTAAAGCCATTACAAAGCTCGATTATAAGCACGATGCTGATCACCCCAAATCAAGCACTGAACACTCATTTCAGTATTAGCTGGGCACTATTGTATAACGTAGTGCTTGGGTTATTGCTTATTGCTACGATTGTGACGCATCAGCGCTTTATCAAGCAATTAAGACTAACCAAGCTTAATGATGAACAACTGACCATCAGCAACCCTAATATACAGTTACTACAAAGTGAGGTCGTCAGTACCCCCATGGTGATTGGCCTATTTCGTACTCAATTAGTGATGCCAACCGATTATATGCAAAAAGTCGATAGTGCGTCATTAGCACTGATCATAGAACATGAAAAAGTACATATAAAACGCGCCGACAATTTATTCAACATGCTGCTATTAACAACCACCTTGGTGTTTTGGTTTAACCCATTAGCATGGCTTGGCTACATCAGCTTTAGGCGTTTACAAGAGCTTTCATGCGATGAAAAGGTACTCAAAAATAAAACCACCCAACAACGGATTTTATACAGCAAAGCGCTAGTAAACTGTGCTGCAAATACCCGCACCAGCTTAATGGCATATTCACACTATGGAGATAAAAATACGATGTTACAACGACTCAATCAAATCAAACACACTGGTAGTAGCTCAATTATTGCCAAAGGCGCGCTACTCATTTTTGCTGCGGGAATGTTAAGTAGCTTTGCTATTGCAAAACAACCTGATGGGATGAAACAAGTGGATAAAATCACGCCAATTATCCGCATTGAACCAAAATACCCCACTCAAGCCGTCGAACAAAGTATAAGTGGCTCAGTGGTATTAAAATACGATATTAGCCCAACGGGAAAAACACTTAATGTATCGGTTGTCAGTGCTAGCCCTGACGGTGTATTCAATAAGGAAGCTAAAAAAGCGCTAAAACAATGGGAATATAAGCCGTCGGATTCAGGCTTTAAAGATTTGCTCGTACAGTTAGACTTTGCAATAAATGATGATTATAAATCAAAAGATTTAATAGAAAAAATTACGGTTGCTTCCAAGTAAGCATTTGTACCCAAAGACCCCAAAGCAAGCGCCTTGTTTAAGCCGCTTGCTTTGGCGTTTATACTGCAGCAAAATCAATCACGAAAGGTCAACACGCCCAAGTAACCTCAGCTTTTAAATCAACGTATTACATACTGACCGCAATCATTGCCACGGCAGAACCTAAGCCCACAAACCACACCAATGAACGTAATACATCTAAATTTAAGTAATAAAAAACACAATATAATACACGTGCAATAATATGGGTAATAGCGAGCAATTCGGTTACCTGATGAACACTGTTTGTCCCTAACACCACCGCCAAAGCCACTGCGAATACCGCCAAAGCTTCAAAACAGTTTTGATGTGCAGCTAAAGCTCTTGCGCCAAACCCTGTTAGCTTAGTTTGCTGGTCGCGCGGATGTTTATTATCGTAGCCATCGAGTTTGTTCATCGCGAACGCCACCGGAGCCTTAGCAAAGTAAGGCATCAGTACAGCAAGTAGTGCGCAAATAAGTAATATCGTCATTGTTATTCCTCGTTAACCTGAGTTTAAGTTAGTTAAAATTTTAATCAACTTAGCACAGCTAAACTCAACTCGTTATAACTTAAGACACAATTCGAGTAATAAAAAAGCCGCGAGCGCTTATATAAGCAATCGCGGCTAGCAATAACATCACACTAACTATAGCGCAGCGTGAGGTATTTGAAACTGTGGCATATTGTCGCAGTTGATGAATATTCATAAGCGGTAATCCTCCCTCGCTTTAAACTTCGCTGCCTGTTAACTTACCTCTCACTGCTATTTTTTTGTAACGATCATGATCTGGATATTTTTCACTTTTTTAGCCGCCTTTATGCAAGCGTGGCGTAATGCACTGCAAAGTAAATTAAGTAATGATATGAGCGTAGCGGGTGTAACATTAGCGCGCTTTATTGTTGCCAGCCCTATTGCCGCGATTTATCTCTATTCACTTTATCAATACCAGCCGACTGCTATGCCCTCATTTAATAATACCTTTTGGGCCTTTATTGTAGGTGCAAGTGTGATGCAAATTATTGCTACTGGTTTAATGGTTAAGCTATTTAAAATGAACAATTATGCTGTGGGTGCTGGGCTTGCAAAAAGTGAAGCGCTGGTTGCCGCAATTCTAGGCGTACTGTTTTTTGGTTCTGCACTGAGTTTACTCGGTTGGTTAGGGGTGTTTTTAGGCGCTATCGCTGTATTGATACTCAGCGGTATTACTAAAGTTAAACAGTTTAATTTAACCACCGCCTTGCTTGGGCTTACCTGTGGCACCTGCTTTGCGCTTACTTCGTTGTGGGTGCGTGAAGCAAGCTTAAACTCGGGCCTATTATTTCCTCACTCTGCAGCATGGGTCTTACTATTTGTGATCAGCTTACAAAGTATTATGTTACTTGTGTATTTAGCTATTAAAGAGCCGCACACATTAAAGCAAATGTGGCGCTATAAAAGAATGGTCAGCTTAGTGAGCTTCTTTAGCTGTATAGGATCAATTGGCTGGTTTAGTGCCATGAGTTTACAACATGTCCCCTACGTTAAAACGCTGGGGCAGGTAGAGGTTTTCTTTACCATGTTGATCTCGGTGTTATGGCTCAAACAGCCTTTAAAGCGCCAAGATACCGCGGGGCTTGTATTAATCGCTATTGCCGCGGTATTGGTAATGTTGCCCACCAATTAAATAACTTCCACTTAAATAAAAAGCGGCTCACCAAGTAGCCGCTTTTTATTTTTTAGTTATTCCACTTAATGACTTATTTTTAAGGTAATTACACCGCTGATAATCATTAATACACCGGCTATACGGCCAAATGTAGCGGCATCATTATAAAAAAGGATCCCCACTATAAATGTCCCGGCCGCGCCAATACCAGTCCATACAGCGTAGGATGTCCCCATTGAAATATCACGCTGTGCCAGCCATAACATAAAGCCACTGGCAACCATAAACGCCACGGCAACACCTATACCCAACCAACGATTTTCACCCTCTTGTGACATTTTCAATCCAACAGGCCAACCTATTTCAAGCAGGCCTGCGATAATTAAATACACCCATGCCATTTTTTAGCTATCCCTCTTTTTCAAAATAACGTCGTATAAGTCTTCACGACGATCTTTTAAGTTACGGACGGTGCCTTCGCTGTGGAGTACCTTTAACTTATCCATATCTAAATCACTGAATAACAGCATTTCAGTATTGGGAGTGGCCTCGTTGAGCGTCGCATCGTGTGGGAATGAAAAATCCGACGGAGTCAGTACGGCTGATTGCGAATATTGCACATCTAGGCTTTCTACTTCTGGTAAATTGCCGACAGAACCTGCAATGACTACATAGCATTCGTTTTCAATGGCGCGAGCCTGTGCACAATGGCGAACACGTAAATAACTGTTTTTAGTGTCTGTCCAAAATGGTACAAACAGAATGTCGAGCCCTTGCTTTGCTAAAATGCGCGACAATTCAGGGAACTCTACATCGTAACAAATTTGAATACCCACACGCCCTGCATCAGTTTCAAACACCGCTATTTTATCGCCACCTTGGATCACCCAATCATTTTGCTCATGCGGGGTAATATGAATTTTACGTTGCTCATCAATTTTACCGCTACGGTGACATAAATAGCTGACATTATAAATTTTATCGCCTTCGGCAAGCGGCATTGAACCGGTAATTATATTGGCGTTATATTCAATCGCCATTCGCGACATCGCATCACGAAAAGTCTCTGTGTATTCAGCTAAATAACGAATTGCTTCGGTTTGATTTCTTTGTTCGCTGAGCCCCATTAATGGGGCATTAAAAAATTCAGGGAATAAAATAAAGTCACTTTTGTAATCAGATACTGTGTCTACAAAATACTCAACCTGCGTGAGCATTTCCTCAACCGATGCAACACTACGCATTTGCCATTGCACAGCACCAACTCGCACTATCGATTTGGTCGATTCGAGTACAGTGTCAGTTGGTTCAAACATAATGTTATTCCACTCAAGCAACGTGGCATAACCAACCGAGTTTTGATCTTCAGGCAAATACTTTTTAAGCAATCTTTTAACCTGAAAGTCGTTCGATAATTGAAAGCTCAATATAGGATCATACAGTTCCTTATGATCCACCTTGGCGATATATTCTGTTGGTGTCATTTCATCGCTGTGATTGTAATAACGAGGAATACGCCCGCCCGCTAAAATGGCTCGTAAGTTATACTGACGGCACAATTCTTTACGTGCATCATAGAGTCTGCGGCCTAAGCGCATACCTCGGTGAGTTGATGAAATAACAACATCAAGCCCATACAACGCATCGCCATCGGGGTCACTAAATACCCGATCATGACCGTCAACAATATCTTCGTAGGTATGTGGATTTGAAAAACGTGTGTAGTCAACTTGCACACTGAGCGCAATCCCTACTAATACACCATCATCAACCATACCTAATTGACCTTCTGGGAATTGGTCTATCAACCTAAAAATAGTATGGCTAGGCCATGCCCCGCCTAAATCAGGATAGGCTTGGTCCATCAATGTTTTAATTTGTGGATATTGTTCTTTTGTTAAGTTACAAATCTCTAGATGGGTCTTTTCTGCCGGCATACACAACTCCTTTAGGCGTAGGACATTAGTTTGTGGCCACCGCAGTGGCCAAATTTATTATTTTAAGCTTCGATAAAACAGTGTAGTAACGCGCTCTTTTGGTAACCATCCTGCAAATTCAATATTCAACTGGGCAAGAGGATCCGCTTTTAGTACATGTTCTAAACTGGCATTATCTTTCATCGCATTGAGCATAATTGCTTTTGCTCTAGCAACCAAGTCACGATATACCACCAGCTCTGAACGCTTGCTTAGCGGCCCATGACCAGGAATAATGTGCGTGTTATCGTTAATGCTTAGTAAAACATCGTCAACCGCATTTAATATGCCGTCAACACTACCACCACTGTCTACATCTACAAATGGTAAACCACCTGTATTAAAGAAGATATCACCCATGTGCACAATATTTTCTGATTCGAAAAAAACAACGGCATCGCCATCGGTATGCGCATGAGGGTAATGCTTGAGCTTGGCGTGCTCGTTATTGAAATGCAACGTTAAATCATCATTAAAACTGATGCGCGGTAAGTAGTCAGAGCCCACACCATGCTTTTCAGTTAATCGCTTATGTACATTATTATGTGCGATGACATGGGCCCCCGCTTTCGCAAAGTTTTCATTACCCCCAGTGTGATCGCCGTGATGGTGTGTATTTATGACAAACTGAGCACTGCCGGGTTTTAATTCAGTTAACGATTGCTTGATCTGCTCAGATAACGTTGCAAACTGGTCATCAACAATATAAATGCCATCGTCACCAACACTTGCAGCAATATTGCCACCTTGGCCAAATAATACATACATATGCTCACTGATTTTTTGTGTTTTAACAACGCTTTGTTCAGCATGACAACTTAAACTTAAAAGTGCTGACGTAATGAATACCGGAATTAATTTTTTCATTATTGTTCTCTTATTTTATATGTAGGTTAAATATAGAACGTTATGCTCATTATTTTCGCTCAAATTAATTTTTTATCTCCTATACTTTTAAAATGACTCACTCACATTTAGGAGCCCTTTTGACAACATCAGAACAACCCCTACATGCAAGTCTTGATGACGTTGAGCAAGTGAAATTTCAAATTATCAAAAAAGTGGCGTACTTTGCCTTAGCAACCCACGTATTACTGATATTATTTTTTGCGCAAATTGGTGCTCTGACTTTAGCAATTGTCAATATTTTTAGTGTCCTTGCTTGGGGCTCTGGGATCTTTTTAATAAGCCAAAGGTTGCATGCATTAGCCTTGCGAATATTTTGCATAGAAGTGGTATTACACTCGATTTTGGCATGTGCAACATTAGGATTAGAGCTCGGTTTTCAATTTTATCTATGGACCATTTCGTCAATGCTGTTAGTTGATTATCAACTTAAATTGAAGCAGGCTGTTATTTACAGCATGACATTAATAATTACCTTTGCTGGATTGTATTTTTTCTTTGCTGATGTCACTTACAACTATGCGTATGTATCACTTTTACCTTACATTAATATTATTAATATTATTATCGCCGGGCTTCCCATGATTTATGCATTTAGCTTGATCAGAGAAATCTCGATTTCACAGCGTATTGAATTAACTGAAATGGCAGCAAAAGATCACCTTACTAAATTATATAACCGGCGTTTTGCTAAACAGTTAATTATAGAAACTCGTCAAAAAAGCATCATGGCCGACAACCAAATTTGTGTAGTTATGGCTGATATAGATATGTTTAAACAGATCAACGACACCTATGGTCATGATAAAGGTGATGCTATCTTAACGATTATTGCAAGCGCACTAACCAACCAATTAAATTCAACCGATATTATTGTACGCTGGGGTGGCGAAGAGTTCTTGATCGTCCTCGCTAATACTAATGAAGCGGATGCTTTTGAACGTATTGAAGCATTACGCAATCACATACAAGCGCTATCACTTTTATCTATTAAACCAAATCTAACCATTACTATGAGTTTTGGTTTAATAGAATGGCGTCCTTTGGCATCATTAGAAAAAACATTACAACAAGCCGATGCTGCACTTTATAAAAGTAAAAACGATGGCAGAAATATGACCACCATCGCCACACCAGAACAAGACTACATGATAGGTGTATAATTTAGACTTACAGGTGTTATTACAATTTGATGGTTCAGCTTTTGCGGTAATAATGGCGTGAGTTCCGCTGCAATATAGCCCATGAAACCCGCTCGATAAAAAGGTGATAACGGATGCCCAGATTGCCCTCCAGGAATAGCCATTACTGCTTTATCTAGGTGGCCTGGTTGAGCTATAAATCGCTGTGAAGCACCAAAGTTTGGCCCTTGCACTGCTGGCATAAAACTATCACCAAACCCTGCCGCTTTAGGCATATTTAATAAATTACTTAATTGAGGGATCTGCTTTGAAAACGGATGTTCAATGACTAATTCATTCACCTTACCCCATTGCCAATTTTGAATATCACTGCCAAATTCCAGCGTTAAATTTTCAATCGTTTTAATAAACGCACCGACTAATTGAGCATCCCAACTTTTAAATTGAGGATTGAGCCAACTGCTTGGCTGCTGCTCAATTAATTGCCAAATTGCAGGCTCTAAATCACGCTTAATATAACGCAGCGATCCACCCTCGGTTTTTAGCTTTGCCTGCATTGCACTAAAGGCAATGTTAATTACTTCATCACGATAGCGCCTTACTAAAGTGTACCCTATAGACTCTGCACATGCGCACGCTTGCCAGTTTTCAACTGCGCTAATATAGCGCTTATTCTCAAGACTATTTTGATTAAGCTGCCTAAGCAACAAGGTATGCCATGGCTTTAAAAAGCGCGCCTCATTATCATGTTGTAATTGATTAAAGTCAGCTTCAGTAAACTGCTGTTTTTCGTTAAGCCGGTCACGTATTTGACTAGAACGTGCGCCAAGCGCATAACCACCATTACCAAAACGCTTATTATCTTGCGCTGACACAACGCGAGAATTACCCGTCCATAAACGACCATTTTCAGGGTTTTTAACGTCCGGCCTAATTAATTCATTATCCTGCCACTGCGCTGAATAATCACTTTCCTGCACAGCGAGTTCACTAGGTTGAATACGCCCAGGAATTGCCCCCATATTTTTCCATGCGGCATTCCCCTGACTATCGACCACCATTAGGTTTTGTACGGGTATACCCACATCACTTGCAATTGTCAGCGCATCGTCAACCGTAACTGCCTGCTCGAGTTTTAGTAAATCCATATCAACCGCATAAGATTGATGTGCAACCCAACTTAATGCGTAACGTTTACCGCTAATTTCACGCACTGGTCCATAATTACTGAGCGTAAGCTCATAGGGCTGTGTTGTACCATCAGGCAACCTAATTTGCTCTGTCACTTGCCAAGTTTTACTCTCTGCATCAAGCGCAACCCAATCAGCCGTATCAAGGTAACCGTTCGTGAAACCCCAGGCGATTTTATTATTAGTTCCCACCACGATAGCCGGCGCGCCGGGTAAAGAAACCCCCGTTACTTGAGTCGCTTGCCCCGACACTACATAATTAAGTTGAGCTCGATACCAAATAACAGGAACCGCCATCGATAAATGCATATCGTCAGAAAGCATACCCGCACCCGTTTGTGTTAATTGCCCTGTGACCGCCCAGTTATTACTGCCACGCTCTTGATTAACTGCAATTGATTGCCATGCATAAGCATCTGGTATTGCAGGATCTTGCTTTCGCAGCTGCGGTATGTCATCTATGTATTGACTAAGGAGACTGCCATCTAGTGCTGCTTGGAATTTACTTGGCTGCGTTAAAAAGGCCACCATTTCTGCGCCATATAATTGCTCTATTTGTATTAACGCTTTATCTCGTTCGAATGTTGCCGTTTGCAAATCCAAATACATACTAAAAATCACCAGTAAACTATCTTCACTGCGCCACGGCTTTTGAGCCGCGCCAGTTAATATATATTCAAAACTAGCAAACCCTATTTGCGCTAACCCTTCATTGACACCCGCAGCATAGCTTTTTAGCAATAGCTGATCAGCCGCTGGCAACTGCTTAACAATCGAGACACTACGTTTACGCAATTGATGAAAACGCATTTTTTTATCCAACTCTAGAGCTGCCTCACCAAATAGCTCACTCAATTCTCCTGCTGCGTTTCGGCGCAATAAATCCATTTGAAAAAACCGATCCTGCCCATGCGCAAAACCTAAACCATAGGCAGCATCATTTCGGCTATTAGCATTAATCACCGCTTGCCCTAATTCATCTCGGGAAATTGTCACTTTGTTACCGACTTCATGGCTGTGTCCGTTACCATCAAGAGTTGGTAAGCTTAATGACAGAGCACCATAAATGATACCGGTAGCAGCAAGCCCTAAAATCAGTACTGTTAGTCCCAACCACTTAATAATTTTTAGCATGAACGTAATCCTTACAAATGAGTTGCCCTATTCTAAGCATACTTTTATGAAAAAATAATGTTCATTTATTGAAAAATGAAACAAATCAAAACGAAGGACTTTAAATGAGCTAACAAGCCAAAAAGCTGAATAAAAACATATAGTGTAATTTTTCCACACTATTTTTCTTTCCGTGATAAATTGACTATAGTTGAACAGTCTAACCATAAAAAGCTTAATCACTAATGCCGTTGTCACAAACACAAGATCACAAACAAATATATAAGTTTAAGCTGGCATTTTGGTTGTCACTTACTTTTATAGTGCTTACGAGCCTAGTGTTAGATCAAATAAGTTATAGCCGCGCTAAAGATGCGCATCGCTTGCTTATCCTATCCGAAATTAGCACCTATCGCACACGCCTAGAATCAAAGCTTGTTTCTAATATCCAATTAGTACGAGGCTTAGCTGTTGCTGTAGCGGCGGAGCCCAATTTAGATCAGCAGCGTTTTGCACAAATTGCTGCACCATTATTTGATACCTCATCAGAACTACGCAATATAGGTGGAGCGCCAGATATGGTGATCCGCATGACCTACCCATTAAAAGGTAACGAAAAAGCCATTGGCTTAGATTTTCGTAAAAATAAATACCAACGCGCAGATGCCCTCCGCGCTCGCGACACTAATCAAATAGTGATGGCAGGGCCGCTGACTTTAGTACAAGGCGGTGAAGCACTGATCGCCCGAGTTCCTGTTTTTACCCCACCAGAACAACTGTTCTGGGGATTGCTTTCTGTTGTACTAGACATTGAAAAAATTTATAAAAATTCAGGCATTTATGAGCTTGAAAAAAATTATGACGTGGCCATACAAGGCCGCAATGGGTTAGGAACTAAAGGTGCTTTTTTTCGGGGGTCAGCAGAAATATTGGCCCGCGACCCGCTAGCATTTAATTTAAACTTTCAAGGGGGGGAATGGGAAATTTATGTCACCCCTAAAGCAGGCTGGGCCCCTCCAGGTTCAGCCATCTGGCCATTAAGGCTCGCCATATTAATCATTTGCGGATTGTTAATATGGGCATTTATGTTCTTCTTAAAAATGCTAAACCGCCAGCAACAAAGTGAAAAAATGCTGATCACCATGAGTAATATTGCAAAAATCGGCGCATGGTCATTTAGCCTTGAAAATCAAAAAGTTTATTGGTCTGATATGACCAAAGAGATTTTTAAATACCCGTTGGATAAGCAACCAGATTGGCCCACAAACCTTAATTACTTTAAACAAGGTGAAAGTAGAGACACGATAAAAAAACTCATTGAGCGCGCAATTAAGTTTGCCGAGAGTTATGAGGTTGAACTCCAGGTGATGAACTCTGAAAGTGAATCGATTTGGGTGTTAGTTCACGGTGAACCGGAGTTTCGTAACGGGCGCTGCGTGCGTATTTTTGGATCCTTGCAAGATATTAATACCCGTAAAATTGTTGAGCTAGAAAACAGTAAAATTGCACTTCATAATGAAGTTCTTGCATCTTTGACCGTTAATAATGCTGTTTTAACCGGCTATTTAAAACAATCTAAAGATATTATCACGCAGGCTATTTGCCAAGGGCTCACTGTTGAGCGCGCAAGTATATGGCTTTTTAATGAATCTAAAACCCAACTAATTCCTTTTGCTTATCATGGTAAAAATGTACATGAACATTCGATGCTGCAAGTATGGGAAAGCACTGAGCTCCATGATTTTTTCATTGCGGTAAACAAACAAGCAGTCGTCGATGCCTCAAATGCCAAAAGTCATAAGCTTACAGCCCCACTGAGTCAAAGTTATTTAACGCCTTTAGGTATTCAATCAATGCTCATCGCCAGCCTTTCCGGCGGAAGTGGGACTATTGGCATTGTGTGCGCCGAACAATGCCAACATCCTCGCGTGTGGTCACGAAACGAAGAAAGCTTTTTAATTGCAGTTGCCGCTTTAATTGGCAGCTTACACTCTAGTGAGCAACGCATTGAAACAGAGCAAAAATTAGTAACCGCTAAAGAGGCCGCTGAGCAAGCCGTTGCTGCTAAAAGCGAGTTTTTAGCCAGTATGAGTCATGAAATACGCACACCAATGAATGGTGTATTAGGCATGCTTAATATTGTGCAACAAACTGTGCTTGATCAACAACAAGCGCATCATATTGAATTAGCACAATCGTCAGCACAATCGCTGCTGAATATAATTAATGACATTTTGGATTTTTCTAAAATTGAAGCAGGCAAATTAGATATAGAAGAAGTGGCTTTTAATTTACCTAAATTACTCGGTGAAGTAGTCGAATCTTTTGCCTTGAAAGTAGAGCAAAACAATACTAAATTAATTTTAGACGCCACTCGAATAAACGTTAATAAGATCGTTAGTGATCCGAATAGATTACGCCAAATTATTAATAATCTATTAGGCAACGCAGTAAAATTTACCACCGATGGTGAAATTATTGTGATTGCTGACTTAAAAGACACCACCGATGGGACTTTCCTACATTGTTCTATTATTGATACTGGAATTGGGATTAAACTAAATAAACAAGCCACTTTATTTGATTCATTTACTCAAGCTGACACCTCAACTACACGCCAATATGGTGGTACGGGCCTTGGTTTAGCTATTGTAAAGCAGCTATGCCAATTAATGGATGGAGAAATTAATGTTACCAGCGTGCATGGACAAGGAAGCACTTTCACATTCTCCATCAAAGTAAAACCATTGCTCAGTAAAGCCAGTGACTTGCCAAGCCATATCATTAAAAATAAACATATATTAATTATTGAAAACTGCCCATTAAATAGCACGATTGCAAAAAAACAGTTAACGACATGGGGAGCTGAAGCAGAAATCATTAATGATTATTCACTAGTGGTTGAAATAATAAATGAGGAGCATAAAAATCCAGACGCCATCTTGCTCGACTATTATTACTTTAAACAAGTAAATAATCATGATATCCAACGCTTAAAAGCATACATTAGCAAACATAAAATCAAGCTTATCTTAATGGCGCCTATGAGCTTATCTCAAGAAGATGCCAAACTAGAAATCAATGTAGATTGCATGATTTTCAAACCCCTTACTCCTTCAGATTTATTTGACTCTTTAGCAAATGAGAAGTTTATTGAGCAACAGCTTAGTAATAGCTCGCCAATCACTGATATTAAACTAACCAACCAAGGCACTGAAAATATTTCCACCTTATTGCTTGTTGAAGATAATAAAGTCAACCAAGTAGTCGCTTCTGCACTACTCAAACAAGCGGGTGTTAATTTCGATATTGCTGAAAATGGTTTGCAAGCTATTAACCAGTTAAAAGAGCGAGTCAAACAACCCTACCAATTGATATTAATGGATTGCCAGATGCCAGAAATGGATGGCTACCAAGCGACGCAAGCGATTCGTAATGGGGACGCCGGCGAGCTTTATAAAAACATAACGATCATTGCCTTAACAGCAAATGCAATGCAAGGCGATAGAGAAAAGTGCCTAACAGCAGGAATGGACGATTATTTAACTAAACCACTCGATGCAGGCGCACTTAACCCCAAACTACAGCAATGGCTTGGCAAACAATAAACGTGTAAGCTCAGAGTCAGTAATTTGAATTCAGGATAATAAAGCTATCTCCTGCGGCTATTTTAAACGCTAACTGCGTTGAACTCACTTGCAATAGGCCTGCTTAAAGGATAGTAAATAATTAAATCAATGTGTTAATAAATATCTTAACCCCAGTTTAGGTTAAGTAACAAAAAGAGAACATTTATTATGCTACTTAGCGCAATTCAACAACGAGTCATTGGTTGTTTGCTTGAAAAACAAAGTACAACACCCGAACATTATCCACTTTCACTTAATGGATTGACCAATGCCTGTAATCAAAAATCGAATCGCGACCCCGTACTCGCTCTAAGTGAAGCACAGGTGCAAGATGCACTTGATGAACTTACTACACAACGCTTGGTAACAACCGATGAGGGTATTTCTGGGCGAGTAAATAAATACGCTCACCGTTTTTGCAATACCGAATTTGGTAGCCTGCAACTGACTGAACAACAACGTGCAATTATTTGTTTACTGCTTTTACGAGGCCCACAAACACCGGGTGAACTACGAACGCGTAGTAACCGCTTAGCTGAGTTTACTAATGTAAATGAGGTTGAAGCTGCACTTAATGAGTTAATTGGCGCAGAGCATGTTGTTAAACACCCTCGCGAGCCGGGTAAGCGAGAAAGCCGCTACAGTCATTTGTTTGCCGATCAACAAAGTGCACTTGAAGTTCAACCAAGTGCAGCTATTTCACCAGAACTAAAAGGTGATGACCTGAATGATTTACTTACTGAAATAAACGAGCTAAAAAGCGAACTGCAAAAAATAAAACTGCATTTGGGGCTTTAAATCCCCCCTTTTGAATTACATTATAATAGTGACAACCAGCATATTTAATTAGGAGCCCTGCATGCGCGCCCAGATCATGGCAGAAATGAAAGTTCAGCCAAATATTAACGTAGCAACCGAAATTACTCGTCGTGTTAACTTCATTAAAAGTCGCTTAATAGCCGCCCACTCTCGCTCTCTAGTGTTGGGTATTAGCGGCGGTGTGGATTCCTCAACATGCGGGCGTTTATGTCAACTTGCTGTCGATGAATTGAACAACGAGCAACAAACAGACCGCTACCAATTTATTGCCGTACGCTTACCCTATGGCGTGCAAGCGGATGAAGATGAGGCACAACTTGCAGTTGAGTTCATTCAGCCAAGTAAACGCATGACTGTGAATATAAAACCTGCCGCTGATGGTATGCATGACCAAGCGCTTGAGGCTGTTGTTGGCTGTGGTGAAGCACTGCCTGAGCAAGCACAAATTGACTTTATAAAAGGCAATGTAAAAGCTCGCCAACGCATGGTTGCCCAATATGAAATTGCTGGACTGTGTCAAGGCTTGGTTGTGGGCACTGACCACAGCGCAGAAAACATTACCGGTTTTTACACTAAGTTTGGTGATGGTGCATGTGACTTAGCGCCTTTATTTGGCTTATCAAAACGTCAGGTTCGTGCGTTAGCGCATCAATTAGGAGCGCCTGACTTACTCGTAAATAAAGCACCTACAGCCGATTTAGAATGTGATCGACCAGGCCTTACTGATGAAGAAGCGTTAGGTTTAAGCTACGAACAAATTGATGATTTTTTAGAAGGCAAAAATGTAAGTGACGACGTAAACGAAAAGCTCATCGCCATTTATCTGCGTACTCAACATAAACGTCAAGCGATCCCAACTGTTTACGACGAGCTTTAAGCAATCAATACTCAACCAGCATGGCTTCAAGGGCAATTAATAGCAGTGAAAACGAATTAATTGCCCTGTTTTTACTTTTGTACACACTCACTGCCAGTGATTAAAGTGTAATGGCTGATCCCCGTAATTATTTTTTACGTATATCAAATACATCTTTACGCTATAGGTGAAATATTACTGTAATTTAGTTTATAGTTAATGGCACTGAAATATAGCGTTAAACAGAGAACACTGAATTTTATGACATCGCCCATTTTGATAACAGGCGCAGGCCAACGCATTGGTTTGGCGTTAGCAGAGCATTTGCTCGCGACAGGACAAGACATCATCGTCACTTATCGTACTCGTCACTTGTCTATTGATGATTTAGAGCGTAAAGGCGCTACATGCCTGTACGCTGACTTTAGCCAGGATGGTGCTATTTACTCATTCATTAATGAATTGAAGCACCACACAACAAGTTTAAAGGCGATCATTCATAATGCATCAAGCTGGGACTGCGAAGCGAACAACCCTGACAGCGCTGCACTTTTTGATAACATGATGCGCATTCATGCAAAAACACCATACCTAATCAATTTGCAGTGTGCTGATCTACTATTGGCTTATCAAAATAAAAATAATACTCCCGCTGATATTATTCATCTAACCGATTATGTTGTCGAAACAGGCAGTCCAAAACACTTAGCTTATGCTGCCAGTAAAGCTGCTTTACATAATTTAACTAAATCATTTGCCGCTAAATATGCGCCACATATAAAAGTAAATGCCATTGCACCATCGCTGATAATTTTTAATGACGATGACGACGAACATTACCGTGCTAAAACCTTAAAAAAATCGCTAATGGGTATTGAGCCAGGCTGTGGTGAAATAATTAACAGTGTCGAATTATTACTAAATAGTCATTACATCACAGGGCGCTCCTTACCTGTTGATGGTGGCCGACACTTAAAATAAATAATTTAAAAGGATTGAGAGATTTATGCATAACGAATTAAAAAATAGTTACCAAGAAATTATTAGTGCTGTGGGCGAAGATCCACAACGTGAAGGCTTACTAGATACACCAAAACGCGCAGCAAAAGCGATGGAGTATTTAACAAAAGGGTATCGTCAAACATTAGATGAAATCACTAATAACGCCGTATTTACGTCAGATGCGGATGACATGGTGTTAATTCAAGATATTGAACTTTACTCTATGTGTGAGCATCATTTACTGCCATTTGTAGGGCGTTGTCATATTGCTTACATTCCTAACGGTAAGGTATTAGGTTTGTCTAAATTCGCGCGCATTGTAGATATGTACGCACGTCGTTTTCAAATTCAAGAACAACTTACCCACCAAATTGCCAAAGCCGTTGAAGAAGTAACAGGCGCCAAGGGTGTTGGTGTTATTGTTGAAGCAAAACACATGTGTATGATGATGCGCGGTGTTGAAAAGCAAAACTCAAGTATGCGAACATCTGTTATGCTGGGTAACTTTAGAGCCGATCCAAAAACCCGCAATGAGTTTTTACAGCTAATAAAGGGCTAATAGCATGGCGAATGCGATTATTAACGTCACCAATTTACGATTACGCACGTTTATTGGCTTTAACCCAGAAGAACGTGAAAAGAAGCAAGACGTAGTGATCAATCTTGAGATTCACTACCCTGCAGATGAAGCCTGTGAAACTGATGAAGTCGACCAAGCGCTAAATTATAAAGTGATCACAAAAGAAGTAATCACTATCGTCGAGCAAGGGCACTTTTTGTTATTAGAAAAGCTCGTTGCTGAGATATTAGCCGTATGTCATAGCCACAGCAGTGTGAATTACGCAAAAGTACGCGTTGATAAACCCCATGCTTTGCGTTTTGCAGACTCAGTATCTCTGACATTAGATTGGGTTAAAGCCTAAACTAGTGTGTCTAAACCTAGGGCAAAGGCCAGCACCACTAGATAGCGTGCGCCTTTGCCAAGACTTACAATCCACAAAAATGTCCACCAGCGTACTTTAAAAATCCCCCCGACAACGGTCAGTGGATCGCCAACAATGGGCAGCCATGCAAACAACAAGCTATACACACCATATTTTTCAAAGTGAGCTGTAGCCTTATCAATATTTTTCTGCGAAACAGGAAACCACTTACGCTCCTTAAAACGCATAACTTGCGTGCCTAACCAATAATTTACGCAACTCCCTAATACATTACCAAGCGTCGCGCACAACCATAATAACCAAAGCAAATACTCTCCTTTGGCAACCATTGCCGTTAGTATCACTTCCGATGAACCGGGCAGTAAAGTTGCCGAAAAAAACGCAGTAAAAAATAGGGTTATATAAGCCATGCCAACCTTTAAATTAAGCAAATAAAAACCCAGCAATTTGCTGGGTTTTATAATACGACTAATAGTAACTTAAAATAACGAGTGAGCTATGTAATTACTTAATCAAATTTAAGCTCAGCGGATAATTAAACTCTTTTCCATCATTGGTTTTAATTGCGCCAACAACCACCATAATGAACGAAAAGATAGCCACTAGAGGCAATAAGATAACGCCAATTACAGCGAACATTAAAATAAAACATACAATATAAGCAATTAGCATCGTAATTTGAAAGTTTAATGATTTACGACCATGCTCAGCAACAAGTGGCATTTCATCTTTTTTTATTAACCACACTATCAATGGGCCAATAATGCTACCCATAGGCACAATAAACCCCGTTAACGCACTCAAGTGACATAACATCGCCCACATACGCTCATCTTTAGTCGTTACAACTGGTTCAACCTGTTGATTATCTTCCATTATCATCTCCTTGTTTATTTATCCTTTATCCTGAGTGTTTTCTGGCATAATGTCTAGATTATAATCAACATAAATAAAAGGAACTTAAAATGAAACCCCTATTAAGCCATATAGCTGCATTATGTTTAACCTCTTTTGCCTTAACGGCCTGTAGTAATAATGCTCATACACCAGAGCAAATGCCAGCTGCCACTGCAACCACTAACGACAAAGGTTATCAAACTTACATCCACGCAGGTGAACATTTTAAGCAAAACACCTTTACTGATATTGATAATCAAGAAGTGAAACTAGGTGATAATAAAAAGCTGGTTATTTTATTTGCCACATGGTGCTCTGACTCACAGCGGGTTATTAAGCAAATTCAAGCATCGCCACTGATCAATGATACTCAACTACAAATCATTGCCATAGGCCGAGAGGAAACAACACAGTCTCTTACCCAATTTGCACAAGATTATAACCTTGAATTTTCACTCATTGCCGACCCTGAGCGTGCCATTTACAGTCAATATGCAAATAAAGGGATCCCACGCTTAATTTTACTTGATGAGCATAACAAAGTAATAAAAACACTCATTGGTGAAGATCCTAATACCCTCCAACAGGTTGTTTGGTAAGGTTTAACTATACTGTGATAAAAAAGTGATAAGTTTGTGAGGCTTTCATGATGTCGGTATTTGATACTCGTACTCGAATCATCAATTACAGGAACTAAAAATGAAAGCTTCTACCCTATCTCTCGCTGCAATTGCAGTACTAGCAAGTCAATCAGTTATGGCTGCAGAACTTGAATTAAAACTTACTAACCTTACTCAAGGCATTCACTTCACGCCGATTTTAATTACTGCACACAATAACGAAGAGCACTTATTTGAAGTTGCAATGCCTGCATCAACGGCACTGCAAACAATGGCTGAAGGCGGAAATCTTGATCCATTAGTTGCACAGGCAACTGCCGCTGGCAGTGATATGGCAGCTAATCCAGCTGCAGGGTTATTAGCCCCGACCACATCAACAATGACTACACTTATGACAACTGACGGTAATGATTACCTGTCGGTTACTGCAATGTTACTGCCTACCAATGATGGTTTTGTTGGTCTTGATAGCTGGAAAATCCCAACAGAAGCAGGTACCTACACTGTTTATTTAAATGGTTATGATGCTGGTACTGAAGCAAACGATGAACTTGTCGTAGCGGGTTCTGGCGCGCCGGGCACACCAGGTATCCCAGCAGCTCCAGGTGGTAATGCAGGAGCTGGCGGGGCAGGTTTAACCAGTACCGAAAGCAACACGAATGTACATATCCACGCAGGTAATTTAGGTGATGACGATCTAAGTGCTGGTGCCAGTGATTTAAGCAATACAGTGCATAGATGGTTGAACCCTGTTGCGAAACTCACCGTTACGGTTAAGTAGGAGCGCTGTTATGTTACGTTTTAATAAAAGCTTAATTATTATTGCCCTTGGAGCGAGTTTAGCTGCATGTGGCGATTCAAATAACAATGAAGTCGTTACACCGCCGACTCCTGAACCTGTTAGTTATCAATTTAGCGTAGAAGTAAGTAACTTAACCGCTGGGCAACCGTTCTCACCTGTTGCACTCATCGCACACAATGAAGGTAACTTATGGCAAATAGGTGAAAGTTCATCAGCAGCATTAGAGTTAATGGCTGAAGGGGGTGATAATTCAGAGTTACTAAATTTTGCCTCTGCAATTGCTACCAGCTCGGGTGATGCACCGGTAGGCCCTGGCGCGCAAACGACCTTAACAGTCACAACCAGCAGCCTAGAAGAATTAAAATTATCACTTGCGACAATGATGGTGAATACAAATGATGGTTTTACCGGTCTTAACTCTATTGATGTGTCCGCATTAACTGTAGACGAAGCATTAACTCACTTCACATTCGCGTATGACGCAGGAACTGAAGCAAACTCAGAAGCAGAAGGTTCAATTCCAGGTCCTGCAGATGGGGGGGAAGGGTTTAATGAAGCACGCGACGATATAGACCTTGTTTCTATGCATCCAGGTGTTGTAAGCCAACAAGACGGGCTGTCTGGCTCCACCTTAAACAGCGAACACAAGTTTGATAATCCGCTAGCTAAAATCGTTATTACACGGACACAGTAATCATTAAACTGCCTAGCAGTTTAGGGGGAAGTTAGAGCTCATGGATGGGCTTTTTCCATTAGGATGACTGTATGCGCCATGAAAAAATATTAATCGTTGAAGACGATCGAGCTATCGGCCAATTAATTATTACCCAGCTTGAACCACTTAACTTACACATTGAACATGTAGAAAGCGCAGAGTTAGCGCTAAAAAAAATAGCAAAACAACCTTACGGTTTAATTTTACTCGATATTAATTTGCCACAAATGGATGGCTTAAGTTTGTGTCGTAAAATTAAAGAGCACTATCCCACCACGTCGGTTATTTTACTCACCGCGCTAAGCTCAGATATGGATCGAGTCATTGGCCTTGAAATGGGTGCTGATGATTATATCTGCAAGCCTTTTTTTGCACGTGAGTTACAAGCGCGTATAAAAACTCAATTACGCCACCGCGCCCAAATACTTGCTGCAAATCCTAGTGTTGAGGAAGCTATCGCGACTGAAAAAAATATTCAGCTAGGATCGTTAAATATTGAGTTTTCTAGCCACCAAGTATACCTCGCTGAGCGGGCTTTAAATCTCACAGCCACAGAATTTGATTTGCTCGCCTACTTTGCTCGCCACCCAAACCATGTTTTTAGTCGCCAACAATTACTCGATAAAGTATGGGGTTATCAACATAGTGGTTATGAGCATACCGTAAATTCTCATATTAACCGATTACGCGCTAAGCTTGAACTACACCATCAAGCACCTTTTATCGAAACAGTTTGGGGAGTCGGCTATAAATTAAATCCGACTCAACTGAGTAACTGATTAACTGATTAACTGATTAACGAAATAACACAGCTCAAAAAGCAACGGGTGAAAATCACATGAATTTATCTCTGTATCAAAAACTAGCATGGTCTTTAGTGGTTATTTTTTGTTTTATTTGCGCACTTGTTTACGGTTGGAGTAAGCAACTTGAACAAACTTCTCAGCATCATGGCGAGCAAAATTTACATCTACAACTTGCGGAACATTTAGTACAAGATAACCCGCTCATAAAACAGGGTATTTATGACTATAAAGCGCTTGAAAACCTATTTCATACTTTAATGTTATTAGGCCCTGCTTTTGAATTTTATTTTGTTGATCCACAAGGAAAAATCCTCACTTACTCAGCCGAACCAGGAAAAGTAAAGCGTAGCCATATAAACCTCACACCATTAAAGCGATTAATTACCGATCCAACAATTACGCCTTTATATGGCGATGACCCGCGAGATAATAATAAACAAAAAATATTTTCTGTTGCACCTGTTTATAATCAAGACTCATTGCAGGGTTATTTATATGTGATTATTGGTGGAGAAGCCTATGACACCACTCTTAACAATATCAAAGCCAATGATAGTCTGTGGCTGGCTGTACTTTGGTTAGCGGCAGCTTTGTTATTTTTGTTTGTTGCAATGCTGGTTTTATTCCGCTTTTTTACCGCTCCAATTAAGAAGTTAGCAGCCGAAGTAAGTCTTATTGAAGCCGCTAATTACAGCTTAACCGATAGCAAACTATCTGCCTATTCAAATAAAAATAATGAAGTAGATAATCTTGGTAGAGGCATTCAAGCTATGCTCACGCGCATTGATGAGCAATTCAAAGCCCTAGAACAAAGCGACAAGCAACGCCGCGAATTACTCACTCATTTATCACATGATCTGCGTACGCCGCTGGCATCATTGCAAGGGTTTTTAGAGGTGCTAAACCAGCCTCATCGCCAATTAAGCACGCAAGAGCGTCAGCACTACCTTGACGTTTCTAGTGATAACTGTCAGCAGCTAAAACAATTAATAGAGCAAATATTTGAGTTAGCAAACCTAGAAAATGGCCAAGTGAAAATTCACCCAGAAACCCTTAATTTAGGTGAGCTAATTTACGATTGTGTTGCTAAGTTTTGTTTAACAGCCGATCACAAAGAAATTAATTTAAGTGTTGAGCCCGCGATTTGCGATTTTACCGTCGTTGCCGACATCGCCAAACTGGAGCGGGTTTTAAGTAACTTAATTGATAATGCGATTCGCCATACCCCTAGGGGTGGAAAAATCATTGTACATGTGCAGGATGTAGGATCTGAGCAGCTTTATGTGGATGTTAGTGATACGGGCGTTGGAATTAATCAAGATGAATTAACGGCAATATTTGAACCTCATTATCAAGCCAGTAATTCAAATAAAGCGGGCCGTCAACAAGGTGGCTTAGGCTTAGCTATTTGCAAAGGCTTATTGCAACTAATGAACAGCGAGATTAACGTTCAAAGTGAGTTGGGCAAAGGTACTCAGTTTCGATTTAATCTACCGCAAAAAATCAAGGCGTAACCTCTGTCACGCCTTGATTAATCGTTACTTTTTAATACCTGCTAGATCTAACATAAAGGCATAATTAAGCGCCGTATCTTCAAGGCTTTTAAAACGCCCTGATGCACCGCCATGACCTGCTTCCATATCGATTTTAAACAGGAGTTTGTTATCATCTGTCTTAAAGTCACGTAGTTTCGCGACCCACTTTGCAGGTTCAAAATACTGCACCTGCGAGTCATGTAAACCAGTAGTAACCAACATATTTGGATACGCTTGCTTACTTACTTGGTCATACGGAGAATACGACAGCATATAATCATAATATACTTTGTCGTTTGGATTGCCCCACTCGCCGTATTCATTGGTTGTTAATGGCAAGCTTGCATCAAGCATCGTCGTAACTACATCAACAAATGGTACAGCCGCTACCATCCCTTGATAAAGCTCTGGCGCTTGATTTGCCACAGCCCCCATTAATAATCCACCCGCACTGCCGCCCATAGCAAAAATTTGCTCTTCATTGCCATACTGCTGAGTAACTAAGCCTTTGGTAACATCAACAAAGTCATTAAAGGTATTCTTTTTATTTAGTAGCTTGCCGTCTTCATACCAAGGGCGACCAAGCATTTGAGAACCACGAATATGCGCAATTGCAAATACAAAACCACGATCAAGCAAGCTCAAGCGACCACTTGAAAAACTTGGGTCCATTGTTGCGCCATATGATCCATAAGCATATTGCAATAATGGGTTAGTACCGTCTTTTTTGAATTTATCTTTACGATAAACCAAACTTACGGGTACTTTTACGCCATCACGTGCGGTAATAAATAGTCGCTCTGATGCGTAGTTATCTGCGTCAAAATCCCCCATAACTTGTTGTTGTTTTAACAGTGTTTTAGCGGTGCTATTTAAGTCAATATCATACGTTGAACCAGGGGTTGTCATACTGGCGTAATATACACGCAAACTTTGGCTATCTAATTCATTATTGCCGTAAGCATGAATCATATAACTGCTATCGTTAAAGCTCAGTTGTTGCTCATCGCCAGATGTTAAATTACGTATCGTTAAACGAGACTGACCCATTTCACGCTCTTTATACACCAGGTGATCGGCAAACAAGTCGATACCTTCAAGTTTAATGTCATCACGTGCCGGGATCAGCATTCGCCAATTCGCTTTATCATGTGCTTTGTCTTTGTGCACAGTCATAAGCTGAAAATTCACCGCGTTAAGATTAGTGACGATATAATAAGTATCGCCATGTTTGGCAATGTCATACTCAAGGTTTTCTTCGCGTTCGATTAAGCGTGTTGGTTTTGATTTGGCATCGTTAGCATCAATCACAGAGACGCCTGAGGCACTCGTACTACCATGCCAAATATAAATTTCTTGCTTGTCTTTACTTTTACCAAGGCCAGTGTAATAGCTGGTATTTGTCTCTTCGTACACTAATTCATCTTGTGCTTGTGGCGTACCTAAGGTATGGCGGTAGACCTGATAGCCAAGCAACGTTTGTAAGTCTTTTTTAATGTAATAGAAGGTCTTATTGTCGTTAGCCCAGACAATATCGCCATCGGTCCCTTCGAGCTTATCTTCTAGTAATTTACCCGTGTTTAAATCTTTCACTAAAATAGTGTAAATACGACGACTTACCGTGTCCTCACCGTACGCTAACAAATTACCATTTGGGCTTACAGACAAACCTGTAGCCGAATAATAATCGTGATCTTTGGCAAGCTCATTTACATCTAATATAACTTTTTGATCAGTACCTTTAGCATCGCTACTGCGAACATAAGTTGGGTACTCGTTTTCACCACGCGTTTGCGATGAATAATAAAAGTCACCACTTTTAGTGGGCACTGAATCATCGTCTTTTTGAATACGCCCTTTTAACTCTTCAAACAGCGTAGCCTGCAACGTTTTAGTGTGTGCTAGCATTGCGTCTGTATACGTATTTTCAGCATTCAGATGTGCAATAACAGCCGGATCTTTTCGCTCATCATCACGCATCCAATAATAATTATCGGTACGAGTATCACCATGAATTTCCATTGCAAATGGTATTTTATTAGCCACTGGCGCCGTTACACCTGCCATATTAATTTCCTGAGATACGCTAGCTTCACTAGCATTTTTTTGCTCTGGTGCTTTATTGCACCCCGCTAGTACAGCCAAAGATAATGCTGCCAGCGCAAAAGATTGAACAACTTTCATGATAAATAAATTCCCTTAAGTTATATAAACCAATTAGGCAGGCTCTTTAAGCTTCACTGCTATTGAATTGGTCTATTATTTTTATTCCTTAAGCAATATATCTGATTACAGAGAACTTACTATATTGCTTTGTAACAGAATGTAAAAAGGGAGCCTAAGCTCCCTTTTATTTTTTAATTCTCAATTACTCATTAGTAATTGTTAATTATAACTTCTTATTTTTGTTTACGACGACGCATAAATGCGAATGGTGCCGCTAATAAAGTTAACCAAGCTAAAGAACCTGAACTTTTCTTCTTAGGTTCTGGAACCGGTGTAACAACAACATTTTCATCGAGGTCAGTAATATTAACTGTGATAAGTGCAGGTGCTGATACGTTACCTTGAACATCAATAGCAACAACTACTAATTCAGCTGATTGAACGCCTGTTTCAAAGTCAATCATCTCACTGTTGCTAACAACAACTTCACCATCATTATTAACATCAAACCCTTGGTGCGTTTTAGATTTAACGTAAAACTCTGAAATAGCTAAATCTTTATTTGACTCAACAACAGCAATTGTACCAATAACTAAACCGTTTTCAGAATTTTCAACTACGCTAAACGTCGCATTTTCAAGCGTTGGAGCTGAAATGCTAGGAACCGCTAGATCTGCAGTAGTAACAAGCTTAACTACATCTTTTAATGATGTAGATGTAAATGCAAATGGTGCTGTTGCATTCACGACAGCTCTTTCACCTGGAGCAAGTTCAGTAACAGGTGTATTTTCACCATCAAGTGTAGTTAGGCTAACAGGTGCAGAAGTACTGAACGGCGTAGACCCTACGATACTATCTGTTTCATAATATACACCACCTCTATATGATGCATAACCAGCAGATGCTTTAATATTTAACGTATCACCTAAGTTATCTTGCGTTAGGCCAATTAAGTTACTACATGCTGAAAAAGTAATAGTATCTTCACCAGCTGACTGATAAAGAGGTGTTACATACTGTAAGGTTTCCACGCCATCAGCACCAATAGTACCAATTACTGTTCTTGCACGACCTGGAGTTGCCGTAGCACGACCGCGGTCATTGTAGTTTTGCACTAAAAAGTCATAAGCGCCATCGTTGTTAGTATCAATATCTAAACGGTAGCCAGCTTGGAACACATGTGTAAGCTCATCACGCAATTGAATTGACGCTGTAAACAATACGCCTGACTCACACCCTGAAGCAGCCAATGCATTGAATGTCGTAGAAAGAATGTTAAATGGCGCTTCTTCTACTGATTTTTCAACGCCTACAGCTACGATGTTTTCAGCTAATGTAGAGACAGTTGTTGCACCTGTATTTTCAACAATTAGCTGCATTGAATTACCTACAACTTCTGAAGCAAGACTTAGTTCAGTTGCCGCTTTCGGTAGTGCATGGTAAACAATGTGTAAAGCATGATCTGAATCTGCATCGTCTACATCATCAAATACTAATGCACCATCAAACTCAGCTAGCGTCAATGCTGGACTGCGCGCTGTAATATCTTCAGCACTAAATGGATTATCAAGTGTCCATGCATGTAATTTGCTTGGATCAACAGTTAACGTTACATCAAACTTACTAACTTGTCCTGGAACGATTGTTACGCTCGCAGGGATATCCCAGCTAATCGCGCCACTATCTTCATCGTTCGTATAGCGTGCTTCTGTACGTAAGTTATATGTCTTCGCTTTATTTGAAAAATTCTTAACTGTTACAGTTTTTGTGAATGATGTTACTTCACTGAAACGTTCAAGACCAAATGATAAAGCTGCTTGTTGAGTGCTATATTCAACACTATCAACCCATGCTGCTACTGGTAAGTTAACTGCCTTCTCAACGTCAACTAGACCTGCACCGATCATACTGATTGGTGCCAACTCGCTGTCAGGTGCTATGCTAACTGGCTCATTTGTAACATTTAAGTTTGCTGAGTTCATCAATGTTGCTTTAATCTCAAGCGCATTACGCTCTGGGTGCGCTTCACGTACTAATGCGATTGCACCCGCTGTGATTGGTCCTGAGAATGAAGTACCTGAAGCAGGTGCCAACTTATCTTGCGTACCTGTCGCAGCAACCATAATACTTGTACCTGGCGCTGTAATTTCTGGCTTTAATAGACCATCCATAGAAGGACCACGTGAAGAGAAAGTAGCTACTGCACCAGCTTTAATTACTTTTTTACCAGTAAAACTATAAACTGGTTGCTCACCTGCTGCTAATTTTTCTTTTAACAACACACCTACTTCTTGTGTTACAGAAACAGTACGAATTGTTACAGCTTCAGCACCTGGACTTGCGCCCATTCCTGGAGCTTCACCCGCCGTATTGTTGGCTAAAACAACAAACGCAGCACCTTTCTTTTGTGCATTTAATGCTTTAACTGAGAAACCACAGCCGCCACGGTCAATAACCACCGCTTTGCCCGTAAAGTCAACATCATCAGCAAATGCATCACAACCATTTTGATTTGCATCAGGGTAAACTAATTCAGCGTCATCACTACCAAATGTAAATTCACCTTGCGCACCGAAGCTTGCAGAACCTAATTCAACTTCGGCACCATCAACAGTCCCACTTAATACGTCTGATTCTAATGTTGGGTGCGTCATCGCGCCTACAGATAAAGCATTAGGCGTAGTACTTGGTCCACCAACACGGAAAGGATGGTCGCTATCATTACCCGCTGAAATAACAACATTAACACCTAAATCTACAGCTTTTTGGATAAGAAGCTGTGCGCCACCATCAATATAAGTGCCACCAAACTCACCACCAAGTGACATATTTATTACATCAACACGGTCAGAAATATCGCCATCACCATTTGGATCCATTGCAGATTCTAAAGCAGCCGCCTGTGCTGCACCAGAACACCCACCACCACATACTGAATAAACATAAAGCTCAACTTCTGGGGCTATACCTGTTACAGAATGAGAAACCGAAGTACCGTGACTTGTAGGTGCATTTGCCTCCGTTGGTTCAGCCGGATCATTTTCAATTGGGTCGGCATCATCACGCACGTAATCGTAACCACCTTGCACTTGACCTTGTGGCCATGCAACTGATGTAGGATCTGCTTGTGCAGCGTCATAAGCTTCGACAGTACCAGCACCACCAAAGATTTTGTGAGTGTAATCAATACCAGTATCTAATACTGCAACTGTTTGACCCTTACCTGTCACTACACCAGTGCTAACTAAAGGAGAGGCATTTAAATAATCAGCCGATGCAGCTACATGTAATTCATAGTCATACATAGGTAGCACTTTCGCTACTCGTGGATCTAATGCAATTTTAGCTAAAGCTTCAGGAGTTGCTTCTACTATTAGTGTAGGTGCTAACACTTTAGTGCGACCGATAATTTTTGCATCGAAATCAAAGCTGCTAAGTTCAAGTGTTACTTCTGATTGTACTTGCTCAATTTGCGCCATTGTTGCGCGGCTATCACCTGCTTGATAAATACCTTGTGTCATCAAATCTGCAGCTGTCGTTGCATTTAACACAATCATGTGAGCCGAAGGTGACTGCTCTTGCACATTATCAGCTGTATAAGCTGTTGTTGTGTAGTTATTTAATGCAGCTACGCTGTTTACTGTTTGTGCGTTCACAGCTGTTGCCATTAACGCTGATGAGACAGCAAGAGATAAGGCTGTTTTTGTAATTAACTTGTTAGACATAAATTCCCCAGACGAGATTATTGTTATTAAGTGTTCCTTAAAAGGAACTGACAGTTCCGAATACTACACCATCAATAAACAAAAAAACAACATCTAAACAATAAATGTAACAGTCGTTACTTATGATTACAGGTTAAAACAAAAACACCGCCAATTGGCGGTGCTTTAATTCAGGTAAATATTACCTAATAAAAACCAGATTATTTTTGCTTACGACGACGCATAAATGCAAATGGCGCAGCAAATAACGTCAACCAAGCAAGTGAACCACCTGAACTTTTCTTCTCTGGTGTTGGTACAACAACATCTTCGGCTGGGTCTTGTGTCACTGCAATAATGACCTCCACAGCTTCAGATGTATGACCCATAGAATCGACCGCAGCTACCATTACTTTAATCTCAGTTATTGCTTCATAGTCAATACTGCCTGCGACTTTCAGTTCACCTGTAGCTGAAATACTTACAAGCTCACTGCCCGTCACAGTATAACTAGCAATTGGTGTCGCATCCGCATCAGGGTCTGTTGCTGTTACTGAACCAATTACAGTATCCACTGCTGCATTTTCTTGCACAGAGAAACTTTGTTCTGCATCAACAACGGGTGTTACTTCAGCGCCTTCATCTGCAATATTATTTATAGTGACAGTAACCATCGCCGACTCAGAAATATTTCCAGCGGTATCAGTCGCAACGACTTCCAGTTCAACCATCATCAGACCTGCTTCGTAGTTAAGCATATCTTGATTCATCACAGTAACTTCACCCATTTTTGAAACAGATATAGCCGTAGAAGTAGAGCTTAAAACAATGAACTCCGACACTGGATTAGCTAAGTCAGCGCCATATGTTACTTCAAGCATACCGATAACAGTGCCATTTACCGTATTTTCATCAACCGAGAACGCTGCATCAGTAACCATTGGTGCTGTACCACTGTCTGCGCGAGGTGTCGCAACTAAAGGTGCTGAACCTGAACTAGACAGGACCATAAAGTCTTGTCCTGCATTCATCAATGTTCCTGACTCGCCGGGTTGCAACTCAGTGATTTGATTTTCATTACTATCAACCACAGCTGCTAACACGTCGTTAGATGCGTCTCTAAATGTATAAGTACCCATTACGGTATCACCAGAACCCGTCGCGATAGGTGTCCATGTCGCTTCTTCTGTTCTAAAGCGAACATTGGCTGTTACTGTATCGATGCTTTCAGCAGTTAAACCAAATGCACCTAAACAACTTTGCATTGTGAAATGATTATTACCGATAACTTGATAGATATTATTTAGATTACCACTGCCTGAACCATAACCATGTGTAAAGGTAAGTGCACTTCCTGGTTCTACATCGTCAGAAAACCATTCGTTTTTACCATTTTGAACCGTGATGTCATAAGTGCCATCTTGATCTAAGTCAAAATCAGCCATGAACCCACCCACGTATGTGTGAGTAATACCTTCATTGAAGATCATTGTTGTTAGTGTTACAAAACCGTCTGCACATATATCAGTAGAAACTGCGAATGTTTCAATTGATCCACCGACAATATCAAAGCGCTGATCTTCATCAACCTCACCTGTTGCTACAACTGGCGCAAATACTGGTTTAAGCACTGTCGCACCGGTATTTGTCAATTTATGCATTGGACCTTTCTCAGTCATTTCAGGTGTTACCGTTACCTGTGCATTTGCTTTTGGTAATACGTGATACACAAGGTGGAACGCTTTCATATCCCCTTCAGAGAAAACAAGCGCACCGTCTAATTCAAGGTTCGTTAAATCTGCTGTGACAGCCTCAGAACCAACATTAGATGCATCCAATGTCCACTCTGGCAAGGTTGAAGGATCAATTTTTGCCATTACGTCAAATGACATTGTTTGACCTGCAGGCACAGTGATTGTTGCAGGGTATTGCATTGTTAACGAGTTACGCTCTACATCATTTGCATAACGCTGTTCTAATGAAAGTGTATAAACTTTATCAACGTTTGAGAAGTTCTTCACTTGAACCGTTTTAGTCAGCTCTACCATTTCAGCGGCATTAACTAAACCAAACGAAAGCGCAGCTTGTTTAGTGTCTTTAGCCCAGGCTGCAACTGGTAATTCAGCTGCTTTTTTAACATCAACCAAGCCAGCACCGATATAACTAATTGGCGCAAGTTCGGCATCTGGATTAATTGCGCGAGGCTCCATTGTTACATCAAGATTAGCAGCATTCATTAATGTCGCTTTAAGCTCAAATGCATTGCGTTCTGGGTGTGCTTCTTTAAGAAGGCTCATCGCACCAGCGGTTATAGGGCCAGAGAATGAAGTACCAGTAGCACCTGTCAAGCCATCACCTAAACCTGGGTGAGCAGTCATGATATTTACACCTGGAGCGGTAATTTCAGGTTTTAGTAATCCACCCATTGAAGGACCACGTGATGTAAAGTCAGCAATTGCCCCAGCTAGTACAAGGCGCTCTACAGCAAGGGTAAATTCTTTCCCTTCTTTAAGTGCCATACCCGTTTCTAAGTTAACACCAACTGATGGAATCGTTACGGCAGCATCAGAGCCCCCCATAGGTGCCGGTGTACCATCATCTGAATTATTGGCGATAATCACAAATGCAGCGCCTTTAGCTTGTGCTGCCAATACTTTTGTTGTAAATGCACAGCCACCGCGGTCAATAATCACGCCTTTACCTGTAAAATCAATACCCTCAGCAAAGTCGACACACGCAGTTTGATTTTCAGCTGGGTAAACCAGCTCAATATCACCCGTGGCAAAACTAAATGCTGTTTGAGGACCGAAACTAGCTGGTTGCACGGTGACATCTTTACCATCAACCATGCCATTACCGATACCTTGGTCGCCCGTTGGGTGAGTCATTGCACCTACAGACAGTGCATTTTCAGATGTACTAGGTCCGCCAACAATAAATGGATATGCGCCGTCATTACCCGCTGAAATAACAACGTTAGTACCTAGTTTAACCGCTTTATTAATAAATAGACCTACCGCGTCATTTGCAAAGTCACCATAATCACCACCCAGTGACATGTTAATAACATCAACACGGTCGGAAATGTCACCATCTTTATTCGGATCCATTGCATTTTCAAGAGCAAGTAACTGGGCTAAACCAGGACAACCACTGTTACATACTGAATATACGTAAAGATCAACATTTGGGGCAATACCATTTACTGAATTAGAAACGTGTGTACCGTGGTTAGTGTTAACATCGATTGGATCGGCATCATCATTTATATAGTCATAGCCGCCTTTGATTTGCGCTTGCGGCCAATCAACACTTGCTGGATCTGCCACTGCAGCATCATATGCTTCTTTAGTGCCCGCCCCACCAAATGCTGCGTGGGTATAATCAACACCAGTATCAAGCACAGCAACTTTAATGCCTTGGCCTGATGCAACACCACTTTCAACTAATGGTGTCGCCATTATGTAATCAGCGCTATCTGCAACACTTAGCTCGTAATCATATACTGGGTAAATCGCCTCTACTTGTTGATTGTTCAATAAACGTGCTACGTCTTCTTGATTACCGTTAACGACGATTGAACTCACTAGAGTAGATGTTTTTGCAATGACTTGTAGCTGCAAGTCCATAGAAGAAATAGCTTGCTCAACACTTGTTTGCGCTACTAAAGCTTGCGTACGAACAGCTGAAACGTCTGTACTTACTACTTGAGCTGTTGCAGGGGCATGCAGTTTAATCAACCAGCTAGATGCTTCGCCGCGAACCTGTTCTTTTTTTACGCCAGCTGTAGATTGGACATTTTTTTGAGACGTCAGATTATATTTTTCAAAATTATTAGCATGAGCTGATGCGCAAAAAGCACTTGCGACAGCAAGAGCAACCGCCGTTCGCTTAATTGAATTAGAATTCATAGTATTCCCCTGGATATATAATGGTTATGATTGTTTTTATTCGAGACTTTAAGTCATGTACAATATAAAACCATAATGTCGTAAATAACAACTATTTTATTACTTACCGTTTACACTTTGTTTCTACAAACAAAACAATAAATCTCAAAACGCTGATTATAATGAAATTTTAAATATTCACCCTTGTAAATGAATGTAAACACAAACGCAACAATACCCAAAAGAGAAACTAATGAACAATGAAGTTATCAATATATTAACAATGGCTAAGGTAATACAGACAGCTGTAGCGCCGGTATTTTTGATCACAGGTATTGCCGCAACGTTGGGCGTATTATCAAATCGTTTAGCACGAATAACTGACCGAGCCCGCCAACTTGAACGTAAATTGAAGGTCAGTACTGATGAGGAATTTAATACCTCGCTAACCACAGAGCTCAGAGCACTACTAAAACGATCTCGCTTTATCCATATCGCATTTAGTTTAAGTGTATTAAGTGCTGTACTTGTGTGTGCCGTGGTTATGCTGCTGTTTTTATCGCATATTCAGGCAGTTAATTTAGGAGTCACTATCGGTAGTTGTTTTGTCGGCGCCATGGCGTTACTGATTTGTGCGTTTATGTCACTCCTTGGTGAAGTATTCTTAGCCACGCGCAGTATGCGCAGAGGAATGATATTTGCCGACATAGATATCAATGACTAAAAATATGAATCAAAAACGATAACTTAAGTTTAATGGTTAAAGCTCAGTTAAGTTTAACCGCAATAAACTTGAATAATATGACCTACTGATATACAACAACGGTTGTTAACGCTATGAATACAATTAAGGGGCGAAAGGAATGAAATTAAAACAGCTATTTTTAGGCACAGTATTATCAACATTAGCGCTGGGCGCATCAGCTGAATCTGTATTTGAAGAGCCAAGTGATGCGATTGAATATCGCCAAGCTGCATTTTCAATGATCCGTGTACAAATTGGTGATATGGGCGACATGCTAAAAGGCAAAGTAGAGTTTGATGCACAACGCTTTCAAAAGCGTGCAAATAATGCAGCAGCATTGTCTAAAATGCCATGGGAAGCATTTGGCGCTGGCACTGATAAAGGCGATACATCTGCCCTTCCAGCAATTTGGAGTGATAACGAAACCTTTATGAAAAAAGCAACTGCATTTCAGCAATATGCTGATGAGCTAGCCGTTGCTGCACAATCTGGTGATAAAAAGCTAATTGCCAAAGCGTTTGGTCCTTGGGCTAAAGGATGTAAAGATTGCCACACATCATTTAAAGATTAATCTTTGAACCGATAAGCTTTAAACAAAATGGCGCTCAATCAGCGCCATTTTTGTTTTTTAATTGCTAACTAACTAAATAACTTAGCGGCTCTGCGCCCCATGTCATCAATAGTCCACTTAGTAATACAACAAAAATAACAATTGCTAACCAAGGCGATTTGGTTACTTTAACCTCTGTATTAGCTGCTTCTTTGTCCGTATACCCGGTGACCATCGCTTTAACTAACTTTTTGCCTTTAATGCGGTAAATAACAATTGCCACAACGTGTAAAATAATCGCATAAAATAATAAGTCGAAATTTGTGTGGTGCAACCAGCCCGCCCACTCAACCACATTATTAGAGGCATATTGCACCAATGGTCCGTCGGTTAAAATATCGTCCGTGGTCATTAAGCCACTCACTAACTGCACCAATAACAATGCAAAAAAAGCGAGCACCATATAACTGCCCGCAGCACCATGACCCACTGGCTCATTAGTTTGTTTAAACGATTTGATTGCCGCAATAGGAGAATGTAGTAATGCACTTAACTTCGCCGTTTTACTACCAATTAAGCCCCATATAAGACGCGTTAACAGCAGCGCTAATGTAAAAAAACCTGCGATAAAATGCAGTTCCATCATGCCTTCTTCAGCACTAAAATACAGTGTGGCAATTGCTATTACGAGTAGCCAGTGAAAGCTACGAATAAACCCATCCCATACTTTAATACGTTTAACCACTTGATCATCCATCGTAATAACTACCTCTTAAATATATACTCTATAATAATGCCACAGACTGCTTTACACGACTATTTCAACGCGGCGAATAACCGCAGGTATAACGCGCAATTTTTTACAAGCTTTGTATATTGGTTTAGATATACTCAAAGCTATAAGAGCTAAAATAACAAAAGCGGCGCCAATGAAAGATGAACAATCAACTTTTTATCACCATGAGAAATTAGGCGGGTTAGAGGCTTTACAAGCACGCTTTACTCATCAGAATTTTTCACGCCATAGCCATGAAGGCTACACCATTGGTTTAATTGATTGCGGCGCGCAAAAGTTTTATCGCAGTGGCAGTGACCATATCGCACCAAAAAATAGTATTATTTTAGTCAATGCCGACCAAATTCATAATGGCCAAACAGCAACCGAAGCAGGCTGGTCATACAGAGCAATGTATCCGCATCCAGAGCAATTTGACGCACTTTCTCAAGAGTTAATAGGTATTCGCTGTGGCGCACCTTATTTTGATTTTGCTGTTTACAACAATCGCTCACTTACACACGAATTAAATCAACTACTTAATTGCTTAACAACTACAGTGAAAAATAATAACCAACTGCATACTGAAAGCTTATTTTACAGTGTGATGACTCAGTTAATGCTGTCATTTAAACAAGATTGCCGACAATTAAAACAACTAAAACCCAAAGCAAACCTTACACATGCACAGCAATACCTTGATGAATATTGCTGTGAAGAGATAAGCCTTGAGCGAATAGCCGCCCTGAGTCACATGAGTCCATTTCATTTTATTCGTCAGTATAAAAAACAATATGGTTTAACTCCTCATGCATACCAAATACAGCGCCGTATTCGCCATGCAAAGACATTGTTAAAACATGGTTTAAATGTCAGCCAAACAGCAAACGAATGTGGCTTTCATGATCAAAGTCACTTACATCATCACTTTAAATCTCGCATTGGCATTACGCCTGGCCAATATAGAAATCTATTTAGCAGTTCATTAACGAAGGATACACAGTGAAAAAGGCATTACTTAAAGGTTTTTTAGATATGCTACCGCTGTGTTTAGCGGTGATCCCATGGGGGATTTTATGTGGATCGTTAGCGGTACAGAATGGTTTTACAGCTCTCGAAACACAAGCTATGTCACTATTGGTTTTTGCAGGCTCAGCGCAACTGGTTGCCATTGAACTAATGGCTGGTAATACGCCGTTATTAACTATTTTATTTACTACTTTTATTATTAGTTCACGGCATTTTTTATATGGGTTAGCGGTACGCCACAAAGTAATAGATCAACCTTTGCGTTGGCGCCTACCTGTAAGCTTTGTACTCACTGATGAATTATTTGCATTTTCTCACCACCGCAAAGCCTACCGTACAAAAACGCGTTTAACCTATGCGCTAAGTGCCGGATTTAGTTTTTATATAGCGTGGAATTTATGGACTTTTATTGGCATTGTAGCAGGGAGTTTATTGCCCGATTTAACCACCCTCGGGTTAGATTTTGCCATTGCCGCAACATTTATAGCGCTGGTTATTCCTGGCATAAAAAACCTTGCAACCTTAGCAACGGTTGTAACCGCAGGCATAGTTGCTAGCGTTTTAAAAAGCCAAGGGTTTGAGTTGTGGTTGGTTGTTGCTGCACTGAGTGCTATGACCGTGGGGTATATTATTAGCCGTGTTATTAGTCGCACAAATAGCCAAATACATATAAAACAGGCGCCTAAATCATGATGACAACTATTTTATTAATGGCCTGTATTACTTTTTTTACCCGTTACTTATTTTTACACCGCGCTTTGCCCTTTAAAGTCGGACCAAAAATGCAGCAATTTTTAAGCTTTAGCGCCCCTGCAGTGCTCACTGCTATTTGGGTGCCTATCGTATTTGTAACAGATAATGGTATTAACCTAAACTGGCAAAACCCATACCTCAGCGCTGCAGTTGTCGCAATTATTGTCGCGTATAAAACGCATAATATTTACTACACAACGCTGGCTGGTATGGGCCTGTTTTTAATTTTGAATTAGCGCCAGATCAATGCGCCAATTCAATTGCCGATACTGGCGCTAAACACTGGCAAGTAAAACAGCGCGGCTCTTTTCAAGAGTAACCTGCTCTCGCTCACCGAGCGCCGTCATGCCGTGGCGCTCAAGCTGCTTAACAATTATATCTGCCACTTCTTCACCTAAGTTGTAATCACTTAGACGAGTTGGCATGTTTACACTATGGAAAAACGCCTCTGTTGCAGCAATTGCTTGCTCAATAGCGGCATCTTCATCGCTAATATCAAGGCCTAAAACACGTTGTGCATATTGTAAAATTTTACCGCGTTTCGTTTCTTTTTGCTCAGCCATCATACGTGGCAATACAATCGCTAACGTTTGTGCATGATCAAGGCCATACACTGCCGTCATTTCGTGCCCTAGCATATGCGTTGACCAATCTTGCGGCACACCAGCACCAATTAATCCATTTAAGGCCATCGTTGCCGACCACATAATATTAGCGCGCACTTTGTAGTTGTCTGGCTCACTGAATGCTTTTGGGCCTTCTTCAAGTAAGGTCATTAAAATACCTTCAGCAAAACGATCTTGTAACTTAGCGTCTACATCGTACGTTAAGTATTGTTCCATAGTATGAACAAACGCATCAACAATACCGTTAGCTACTTGGCGTTTAGGCAATGAGTAAGTCACTGCAGGGTCAAGCACAGCAAATTGCGGTTGTACAAATGGGCTAGCAAATGGCAATTTGTCATGACTATCAAGGTTAGATACAACACTAAAGGTATTTGACTCAGACCCCGTTGCTGGCAAAGTTAGCACTACACCTAACGAAATCGCTGACTTAATTTCACCACCTTTAGCTAAAATATCCCACGGTTCACCTTCATAATTTGCCGCTGCAGCAATAAATTTACTGCCGTCAATAACAGAACCGCCACCAACAGCTAAAATATAGTCAATCTGTTTCTCTTTAACTAAAGCAACCGCTTTCATGCACGTTTGATAACTTGGGTTTGGCTCGATACCTGCAAATTCAAACCAAGTATGCTCACTTAACGCATTACTTACTTGTTCATAAATACCATTTTTTTTGATGCTGCCGCCGCCATACGTAACCAGTACTTTTGCGTCAGTTGGGATCTCACTTTTAATTAATGCGATTTGTTGTTCGCCAAAATGAATTTTTGTTGGGTTTGCAAAACTAAAATTTAACATGCTTGCTCCATTAATTGATTATGCATAATGCGTGGTGACCAAATGATTGTAGACTTTTAACGTTTAAATTAAAGATTAAGATCAGGCAATCACTTTTGCACAGCTGCAACAATGAATGATATAAACTATAATTACTTAATATTTTGAGAACATAATATATGTGGCAAGGCCTTGATGAATTTTTACATGTCGTTGAACATGGCAGCTTTACCCATGCAGCAAAAGCTATGGAAGTGTCAACATCTCATATTAGTCGCCAAGTACAACAATTAGAAAACCGCTTAGGCTCAGTGCTGTTTCAGCGTACCACCCGTAAAATAAGCTTAACTGACGCAGGGCGTGAATACGCAGTTAAACTCAAAGCCATAAAACAAGAACTTATAGACGCTAATAATCAATTACAAGGCGAACAACGCAGACCCAAAGGCCTTATTCGCATTACCGGCGCGGGGGAATTTGTCGCAACTAATGTAGCACCCAAAATTGTTGAATTCGTAAAACGCTACCCTGACGTGGAAGTCGATATGGACTTTAATAATCGCAACGTTGACCTCGTAGAAGAAGGTTTTGATTTAGCCATTCGTTTTGGGCGTATGCAAGACTCGAATTTAATCGCGAGACCACTATGCCCTCGCATCATGACGCTCGTTGCAAGCCCTGACTATTTACAACAAAACCCCGCTCCTACAACACCTCACCAGCTCACTAAACATAATTGCTTAGTGGCAATGGGTAAACGCTGGCGATTTAATTTTAATGGCGAAATCAAAGAAGTAAAAATTACTGGAAACTGGCGCAGTAATCATCCACGCGCATTACTCAGTGCAACATTGGGTGGATTAGGGATTGCCCACTTAGCTTGCGATATTGTTGAACAATACGTGCAACAAGGCCAATTAGTAACGCTGCTTGATGAATTTCAAGTCACTGATAATGCATCTTGGTTAGTATACCCACGCAAAGATTTAATGCCGTATAGAGTACGTTTATTGATTGAATATTTACTCACAAGTTTTAGGGCGTGTTGACCTTTGCAGATTAAAATTCGTTCAATCCAAAGGCGATTTAATCGCGGCGCGAGGTTTGTAACCGAGTGGGCTAAGTAAAAATCGAGCAAAGCTAGATTTAAGCTGTATGTCTGTCACAACTCAGGATAGAATTTACCAAACAACAATAATAAAGTGAGCATCATGAACGACTTTCACCAACTTTCAGCCACAAACTTACAGGGCCAAACATTTGATTTTAGCAACCTTGAAGGCAAAGTGGTTTTAATTATTAATACCGCCAGCAAATGTGGCTTTACACCGCAATACGAAGGCCTGCAACAATTGCATGCAAAATACGCCGAGCAAGGATTGGTTATTATTGGTTTTCCATGTAATCAATTTGGTCAACAAGAACCTGGAAACGCTAAGGATATCGAGCAGGGCTGTTTAATTAATTATGGCGTTGACTTTGTGATGATGGGCAAAGTAGATGTAAACGGCGAACATGCACACCCCGTGTTTAGGCATTTAAAATCAGCCTTACCAGGGTTTTTGAGTCGTAAAATAAAATGGAATTTCACAAAATTTTTAATCGGCCGCAATGGCGAACCTATTAAACGTTTCGCTCCTTTTACCAAGCCGCAACAAATCGAAAGCACGATCATTAAAGCACTTAAAAACTAAAAGCAATAAAGAGGCATACGCCTCTTTATTTTAAACTGTTGCTTAGTGATTCATGTACTCATCAAAGTCATCATCACCTAAGTTTTTACGCAAGCGTTTTTGCTCCAGGTAGTCTTCCAACTTTTTCTTCACCTTTTGCTTATTCTTGTCGTGTTGATTACGCCCAACCATTTCGTACTCGTCTTCAACAAAAGCGTCATCTAGCGCATCGTAACTAAATGTCTTACCCACAACCCACTCCATAAAGTGTTTGAGACCAATGTAGGATTTTTATCACTGCCATTGGTAAAATTAAAATGTTCAGTGCGCTTATTCAACATAGTGAAGCGCACCAAAGTAAAGCCACAACCCATTCTAAAATGATGTTATGTCAGTAATGTGAATAAATAGCGTTAAATTTGAATTCTGGAAAGTGAGACTTTTTTATCGAAACGATAAACATTATTTATGCTTATAAATTTTTTAGTCATTTTGACTAAAAATTAGTTTTTTTATCATTTAATAGACCAATCAAAAAATAAAGAAAAGACCCTAACAACATGATTATTAATATTAATTTTTTTTGGCATCAAACTTGATAACAACTAAGTAAGCATTCGTTATAATCAACACATTAGCAGGATATAAAAATGAAAAAATTACTTTTAGTAGGTTCTTTATTTATTGCCACAGGGGCAATGGCGCACAATGATAACGACTCGCATATTTCATTTAGCGGCGATTCGTGCAAAGTAGAGTTTCAAAATGATGTTCGCATTAAACCAAACGAACTCGAAATTTTTACCGCTAACGATCACACCATGACTTTCACTAACAATGGCGAGCTCATTGTTGATGGCCAAACATTGGCATTAGATGAGCAGCAGCGTCAAGCAATCAGCGACTACTCAGACAGCCTACGAGGCCAGCTACCTGAAGTTGCTAACATTGCACTTGAAGGTGTAAAAATTGCCGGCGTTGCAATTGAAGAAGTCGCCAATGCATTTAACATCCAAGGTCTAGACAGTATTAATGACCTAATGGCAGAGATTCAGGTTGAGGTAGAAAATACCTTTTATCAACAAGGTGCCTTTGTAATGGGCCAGCAAAGTTTCAATGACTTTGGCGAAAATTTTGAAAGCCATTTTGATGAACAAATTGAAAGTGCCGTTGAATCAGCAATGATGCAATCAATGGGCAGTATTTTGATGGCATTAGGGTCTGAGTTAATGGGTGCCGGCGGCGATATGCAAGCCTTTGAACAGCGTATGGAAAATATGGGTGCACAAATAGAAGAAAAGGTAGAACTGCAAGCAAACGCACTGGAAAAACGTGCTGATGCATTATGTGATAATTTTTCAACGATTGCAGCGCAAGAGCAGCAACTTGTTAAATTAGTACCAGAGCTAAAAAATTATCAATTATTTAGCTACAAACAAAACAACTAAACTCATATAACAATTTGATATCCCTTTAGCAGCACTCTTTTAAACGTGCTGCTTTTTTACTTTTTAGCTAAATGTATTAACTCACCAAGTTTAATAATTGCTTGCTCGACTCGTTCATTCCAAGGCAAGCCATAACTTAACCGTATACAGCTGCGATACTTATTCGTTGCCGAAAATATATAACCCGGTGTAATACTAATACCATTTTCTAACGCGAGTTGAAATAGCTTAATACTGTCAAAGCTTGGCCCTAAATCAACCCAGACCACACAGCCACCTTGCGGATCACTAATACGTGCCGTGGCAGGAAAAGCTTGCTGCAAACACCAAATCATCCGCTCTTTATTGGTACGCAGACGCTGCCTAAGTAATTTTAAGTTACGCTCATAATCACCACTGGCCACAAACTCATATAACGTCCATTGATTAATTAAAGATGTTGAGCAGCTTAGTGCTCGTTTATAACGCCTTGCGCGCGCTGCAAACTTTCCCGCAATTAACCAACCAACCCGATAACTCGGAGCCGCTGTTTTTGAAAACGAAGAACACGTTAACACGAGCCCCTTTTTTGAATACGCTTGTGCAGGTATGCCTCGCTCGGGAGTAAAATGCAAATCGCCGTACACATCATCTTCAATAAGCACTACATCTTGTGATTCTAATAGTTCAACCAATTGTTTACGCTTATGATCCGGCATAAAGCTGCCAACCGGATTGTTGATCGAAGTTGAAAACACACAGGCTTTAATATCGTGATCTTGCAAAGCTTGGTTCAGATCATCAAGCCAGATCCCATCATCAGGACATAGCGGGATCTCCAGTGCTTTAAGGCCTAAACTCTCGATCAATTCAATGATCCCAAAATAACAAGGTGACTCGATCGCAATCACATCCCCCGGCTTTGTCGCACATTTTAACGCGATCGCTAGAGCCTCTTGTGCGCCATTGGTGATCACTAATTCATGGCTATCAACCCCAATACCAAAATCTAAATAACGATGGATCAACTGCTTTTTAAGCGGCGCAAAACCATCCATCGCCCCATAGTTTATTGCACGACTCCCTGCAATCGACATTACCCGACGCATGGTCCGGCTAAGCATTTTATCGGTTGGGGCTGCCGCAACAGGGTTTGCAATACCAAAAGGCACCACATTCGCTTGATGGATGGCATCGTATACTTGCTCAATTAACACCTGCATATTAACTGATACAGGCGCGCGACTCAGCTTTACCCGTTTAGGCCGAGCAAGTTGTGTATTAACTGTTTTTAAAAAGTAACCAGACTTTTCCCGCGCTTCAACAAGACCTTGTGCCTCAAGAGACTGATAAGCCAATTTTACAGTCGGGATGCTCACATTGAGTTTTTCGGCCATTTTGCGTAATGAAGGCAGTTTCTCACCAGGGAGCAGTGTGCCCTGCTCACTTAAATCGCGAACAAGTTGCATGACTTGCTGGTATAAAAAATCATGATTAGTTTTACTGATCACTAACGACATTGCATTTACCTTTCACTCAAAGCACCCCAAATCTGTATAGGTTGCATTTATAGTTTTCTGTGTATGTTAAGTATACAGAAGCGAACTAAAATGAACACTTCATCTTCACACTTGGACCAAGGCCATGAAAAGTATCGCGCTGTACACTCTCACCGTTTTGATTTGGGGCTCTACTTGGCTCGCTATTGAATTTCAATTAGGTGACATCGCCGTTGAAGTTTCGCTATTCTATCGCTTTAGCCTTGCAGCTATTTTGATGTGGATGTGGGTGGGCGTAAAAAAACTCCCCATGAATTACACCCGCCGAGACCATGGTTTTTTTGTTTTATTAGCGCTGTGTAATTTTGGACTTAATTATTTGGTTCTTTACTGGGCACAAAATTACTTAACGTCAGCCATGACATCCATTGCTTTTTCAATGCTGCTCATAATGAATATTATTAATACCCGCTTATTCTTTGGTAAACCTATCGCCAAACGTATTTACAGCGGCGCTATTTTAGGTGTTTTAGGCATCATTTGCTTGTTTTGGCCACAGTTACAGCAGTTCGACTTGAGTAACGGGGTGTTGGTCGGGTTACTACTTGCTCTAAGTGGTACCTTTGTGGCTTCATTAGGGAATATGGTCAGTGTTCGCAATTCTCACCAGCAAATAGGTGTTATGCAAGGTAATGCGTGGGGCATGCTATATAGCGCGATTGGGCTATTATTTTACGTCATTATTAGCGATGCTCAGTTTAGCTTGTCGGCACCTGCAAGCTATTGGTATTCATTAGTTTATTTATCTGTATTTGGCACTGTTATCGCATTTGCTTGTTACTTTGCATTACTAAGAAACATAGGCCCAGAACGCGCCAGTTATGTGATTGTATTATTTCCTTTAGTTGCCGTTGCACTGAGCACATTATTTGAAGGGTTTATCTGGCAAACGAATACGTTTATAGGCTTTAGTTTAGTGCTGGTAGGTAACGCCATTGTACTAACCCCAACAAAACGAATTAAAGCATTTTTTGCAGCGCGGTCATTGCAGCAAAAAAGCTCCATCCCCGGTTAGAATACGTTTTAAACGTAACTAACCCCAAAGCGCCTACTTGTTAGGCGCTTTTTTTATTTTTAACTGCATACTTTTTTTATCTCTAACTGTATAGAGGTACACGTTGGCACACAAAAACGTAGGGCTCGTGGATGCACTTGAATAGAAGCAGGTGTTACACCAATCAACTCGCCATCGGCTTCAATAGGTAAATTAGGTGTATTAATGGTTGCAACCGTCACGCGTTGATACTCAAGCCCTGTCATTGTATGGTGATTGCGTAGTAATAAACGCATAAAACTATATAGGTTGCCCAACAACCCACGCGCAGGCATGGCATAGCATTCCAAGTAACCACTGTTCAATCGTGCCTTAGGTGCAATAGCCAAGCCACCACCAAAATAACGATGGTTCGCAAATACAGTGATTAGATTTTTATACGCATACTCACGCCCTGAAAAATCACTGGTGATATGCGTACCTTTATAACCTAATAGATATTTAAATCCTGCCAAGCTATAACCAAGCGAGGACCGAGCAGGTTTTGTCTGCAATGCTTTGACAACATGAGCGTCAAAACCAACCCCTGCAATATTCACAAAATAACGGTCATTTATTTGCCCAACATCTATTTTGACATCACCTTGACTAAAAACCGCCGTGCGCCACTCTTTATCAGAGCAGCCAAAGCCTCGTGAAAAATCATTCCCTGTACCTAATGGCAATAACGCCAACGAACACGAAAGTCCCACAAGTGCATTAACAGCTAAATTGAGTGTACCATCCCCTCCAACCACCACTGCACGTTGATAATATTCCGCGCGTTGAGTTATTTTTTTGCAATCTGGATGAAAATTTCCCGTGGTATATATTATTTCAGTACTTATTTGTCGTTGATTGCACTCATGGAGTAACCAATCACATACTTTTTTATGATTTTTATTTGTACTTGGTTTAATAATTATCAACATCGTAATATCAATCTACCCACCCATTTAAAAAAACACATTAACAAAAGATAAATTAATCTGAATAATTAGTCACTTTTTTTATTTCACAATGCATAAAAAATAAAAAATAAAATTAAAAGCCTTTAAATACAGACAAAAAACAACAACCAACCTTCATAACCATGCAGTTACCACAGATCATAAAATCTGAACTGCACGTTAAAAAAATATATTCAGATTAGTTATTTCTATCCGACCACCCTAATTTTTATCGTTTTATTTTTGTGCAATTAAGCGTCAGAATAGCCCTGTTGTCAAAACAGACATAACCCGGAGCAAAGTAATGAACCCAGTAAATACATTAAATGAAAATGCAGCAACGCATGTTGCCGTAAAACCAACCAATCGCAAAGCAAAAATGCTCGCTAAACTTAACCGTTATGGTAAAAAGCTAGCACTTGGCGGCGCAGTTCAATATAAGTAACCACCCAACCATGGTTACTTTAGCGGTGCAGCAAACACCCAACCACTAAATGAAAACACTTATTTAGCTCCCTCGTTTGCTGCAACCCCTTCTTAAAACACCTCAAAAACACTTAATTTCAAAAAAAAACCACTTTTTAGAACAAAAAACCAGCAAACGATCTTTTTCCTATTTACACAGCCCACACACCTAAGTATTATCTTGCGTCAACGGAGAGATGGCAGAGTGGTCGAATGCACCGGTCTTGAAAACCGGCAGGGGTTTATAGCCCCTCTAGGGTTCAAATCCCTATCTCTCCACCATTATTACTTTTTGGTGGTTCACTCGACTATCAAAATGAAAAGTTTATGCGCCGGAGAGGTGGCCGAGTGGCCGAAGGCGCTCCCCTGCTAAGGGAGTATAGGGTTTGTAGCTCTATCGAGGGTTCGAATCCCTCCTTCTCCGCCATTTATTAAATTAAACCGCTTAATTGCGGTTTTTTTATGCCCGCAACCTTTACACCGGTGAAGGAGGGTGAGAATCCTCGACTAGGGTTCGATAAAATGTCAGGAACATTTTAGGCCGCTGCAAGCGTCGCGAAGCGATTGATTACATGGATGTAAGCAAGCCCATCCCTCCTTCTCCGCCATTTAATAACGAAGAAAGCCCCGCAATTTATTGCGGGGCTTTTTTTGTTGTTAAAAATGGCAGAAGGAGGGTGAGAACCCTCGACCAGAGTTCGACCAAACTTTATCGGGAACAAAGTTAAACGCGCGCAGTGCGGTCAAAAAACTAAACTCTAGCTCCTTTCCGCTAAATTGTGTAATGTAATAACAAATACAACGCATCAACTTTTAAACCAAATTCAAAAATCGTTCTCATTTTCTTTTCAGAAACACCAAAATATTTCCTAAGGCTACAAGTTGAGTAACAAAGAGGACAAAGAAAGTGGTATTTTATATGCAGTTTTTACAACTGTATTATTGTACTTCCTTTTCAAAATTACTTTAATTTACACAATAGTTTCAGATAGACATATTTCTTGTCTAAGCTCTCACTGGGACAACATTGAAGTAGTTATTACTCCTTTTTCTGCATTCTTAATTTTAGCAATATTAAGTTGTATTTGGTTGTTCCTTAGTTGTTTAAAATATAAAAAGAAGGTAGGTAAAGCAGCCTATCTAATATTTTTTGTTGCAGCAGTATTCTATTATTTTTGGTTTAAAGGTTTTTACGGCTTTTGGTTACTAATAGAATATGAGCAGGACAAAATAACCCTCTCACAATTTTTTAACCAAACTGGAAGCGATGAGTTATTTAAATTATATGAAGGGCATCACGAAATTCAAATGTTCTGCCAATCATATGATCACAATTCAGATAAAAAATCTGATAACTAAATATTTCACTATAGTGATTAACCGCTGCAAGCGCCTCCCGCGATTGATTACATGGACGTAAGCAAGCCCATCCCCACGTTTGACTCGCATCTCAGTATAAATTCTCCAAGCTTTATGACATTCACGGTGGTAAGCCACTCGCCTACAAGTAGTATCTACCGTGATTCTGTAGATACGTCATTTATAACGAAAACTATGCCCTACCACTTCTTTTTGCTAGTGTGCTTAGATAACTCAATTTAAGCACTAGAAACTATGACTAACACCATGACCGAACTTGAAAAAATGCAGCTGGGCTTATCTTATATAGCCTCAGATCCAGAACTCGCAAAAGCACGTACACATGCAAAGTTACTCTGCCATCAATTTAATTTAGCAGATCCAACAACACCGTATGAGTGAGTTAAAATTCTTGGTGCCTTATTAAAGTTTAAAGGTAAGGCCTACCTTGAACCGATGTTTTATTGCGGTTTTGGTTTTAATATAGAGCTTGGCGATAATTGTGTGATTGGCGCAGGCAGTGTAGTGACAAAAGATATTCCGGCCAATTCGGTGGCCGTTGTAATCCCTGCAAAGTGATTAGGGCGATAAAAACTAAATAGTCGCCCTGGTTGTTAACGCAGGTTAATCTTGCAAACTAAACCCATCTGCATCTAAATGCGCGGGGAAACTTTGCTTAAATAGTTCAAGCGGCTCTTTCTTTAAAGTGGTAATTACAATGTCTGATTCATTGTCTATTGCAGCGACTAGCACATCACCTTTGAAATCATACACTGCAGTGCCGCCATTATGCGCAACGCCATTGCCATCTTCCCCCACACGGTTCACACCAACCACATAGCACTGGTTTTCCATCGCACGCGCCATTAATAGGGTATCCCATACATTACGCCTTGCTGCGGGCCAATTGGCGACATTTATCATCACATCGTAATCGTTACGATTACGTTGAAAAACCGGGAAGCGTAGGTCATAACACACTTGCGGTAAAACCCTAAAACCATTAATGGTGAATATTTGCCGCTGCTGCCCAGCTTTTACAAAATCACCTTCTTTACCCAAACAAAATAGGTGGCGTTTGTCGTAAAACTTAACCTCACCACTGGGCCACACCCAGTAAAAACGATTGGCTTTTTTGTCACCTTGCTCTACTAATACGGAGCCTGCAACCACTGCATTGGCCGATTTAGCTGTCGCGATTAACCAAGCAAGTACTTGACCGTTTTCCGGTTCAGCGCAATCGAGGCTTATCGCAAAGCCGGTGGCGAACGTTTCGGGTAATAAAATAAGATCAACCGCTTTATCTATATTAGCTATTTTATTGCCAAAATTTTCCAAGTTAGCAGCTTTATCTAACCAGTTAAGCGAGGTTTGCACCAAAGCGAGCGTTAAAGTTGACATAAAATCTCCGCAGCTTGCAGCAAAGTTTCATCGCTTTTAGCAAAGCACAAACGAATTACTTTATCGTGACTTGGTTGTTGATAAAACACACTCAATGGGATAGCAGCAACGCTCGCCTGTTCAACTAGCCATTGGCAAAACTCAACATCATTTAACTCAGACACATCACTGTAATCGAGTAGCAAAAAGTAAGTGCCTTCGCTGGGCAAAATAGTAAAGCGGCTACCTTTAAGAGCATTACTGAGCACATCGCGTTTTTGTTGATAAAACTCACTAAGCTCATCCACATGCTCTCCTTGTTGCTCTAACATATCGGCTAATGCATGTTGTGCAGGCGTAAAACTTGAAAAGGTCACATATTGATGGATTTTACGAAACTCCACAGCCAAGCTTGCTGGTGCGATGCAATATCCCATTTTCCAACCCGTACTGTGAAATGTTTTACCGAAACTTGAAATAACAAAGCTTTTTGCAAATAGCGCATCATCACGCAGTACACTTAAGTGAGGCTGCCCATCAAAGGTAATGTGCTCGTATACTTCATCGCTGATGACATATAAATCATGCGCTGAAACTATCGCTTTAAGGGCATTTATATCTTGCTGCTTTAATGTTTTCCCACTGGGATTATGTGGGGTATTTATAATTATTGCGCGGGTGTTTTTATTTACGGCACTGGCAACAGCTTGCCAATCAATCACATAATCTGGCGCATGTAGCGCAATATTAACCGACTTACCGCCTGCCAGCTCTATTGCCGGTTGATAAGAGTCATAAGCGGGGTCAAATATAATGACCTCATCGCCGCGACGTACAATAGCTTGAATTGCAACAAATAATGCCTCTGTAGCGCCTGATGTAACGGTTACCTGCTGATCGGCATTAATTTCTGCACCGTATTTTCGCTGTGCTAATTCAGCTATTTGTTGCTGTAGTCGCGGCACGCCACTTGAAGGCGAATATTGATTCATTCCTTCTAATACATAATGGTTCAGCTGTTTTTTTAGCAGCTCTGGCGCGTCAAATTCAGGGAAACCCTGCGATAAATTAATTGCTTCATATTGATTTGCTAAAGTGGTCATTTGACTAAAAATACTGGTGCCTAAATTTGGCAATTTACTTTCAAACACTGGTTACCCTTAATGATGGTTTTGCGCCCAAAGCGATGCTATCATTGCTTATAAAAGAAGTATAGCCGTCTAAATCGTTTTAGTAGCTCGAGGATTATATGCATAACAATACCGCTATTTCAGAACTTATAGAAGCAGGAAAATGGATCAGTCAACGTGGTTGGGTTCCTGCAACGGGTGGCAACTTTTCAGCTCGTACAACCACCGGATTTGTTGTAACTGCCAGCGGCTTTGATAAAGGTCAGCTCGGAACTCATACCTTTATTCAGTTAGACCATAATGGTGATCGCAGCGCGGGTTCAGCCAAACCTTCTGCCGAAACAGAGCTGCATTTATGCATGTACAAACTCATTCCTTCAGCTAACTTTGTATTGCATACCCACTCTGTTGCAGCCACGGTACTATCGCGGGTAGTTAAAGGCCACAGCCTTGATTTACAAGGCTACGAAATGCAAAAGTCAATTGCAGGCAATACGTCACATTTAGACACACTTAGTATTCCTATTTTTGATAACGACCAAGATATTGATCGCCTAAGCTTATTAGTAAGTGACCATCACTTACACACGCCGATTGAGTATGCAGTGCTTATTCGCGGCCATGGTCTATATGTTGTAGGGCGTGATATTCGTGAAGTACGTCGCCACTTAGAAGGCTTAGAGTTTTTATTTAGTTGTGAGCTTGAGCGTTTAAAATTAGAAGGTATTTCAGCAGAGGCAAAAGTATGATCAAGGCATTATTAACTGATATTGAAGGCACAATTACCCGAATTTCATTTGTTAAAGAAGTGCTGTTTCCTTATGCCGCTGCGCGGTTACCCGAATTTGTAAAAGCAAACCAGCAACAAGACGCCGTAGCTGAACAATTAAATGCCGTAAAAGAATTTATCGAGCAGCCAGATGCCCCTATAGATACGGTTATTAGCACCTTACTCAAATGGGTTGCCGACGATAAAAAAATTACCCCACTTAAGCAACTGCAAGGTTTGATTTGGCAGGCGGGTTACGAAAATGGTGATTTTACTGGTCACTTATATCCTGATGCCTACCAGTTTTTACAACAGCAAAAACTCGCAGGTCAGCAGCTTTATGTGTATTCGTCAGGTTCAGTAAAAGCACAACATTTGATTTTTCAATACTCCGATTTTGGTGACATCCGCCCACTATTTACTGATTACTTTGATACCAAGGTTGGTGCAAAACAAGAGCAATCATCGTATGAAAACATTATTACGCAACTGCCATTTGACGCAAATGAAGTGTTATTTTTGAGCGATGTGGTTAGCGAGCTTGATGCTGCTAAGGCCGCAGGCCTAAATACGTTGCACTTAATCCGCGATGGTCAAGCCTGCTCGGTTGAACATAATTACATTAACGATTTTAGCCAGTTTACAGCGGAGTATTTAGCATGAGCCAATTAACTATTTTTGCTGACTGTAATGGCGAAAATGCGCTTTTTACAAGTCATGACAACAACGAGATAGCCGCAGAGTTAAATAAGGTCGGTGTACGTTTTGAGCAGTGGCAAGCAAGTGCAGTGATCACCGCCACTACTAATAATGAGGAGATCATTGCATCTTATAACACCGATATCGAGCGCCTAAAGCAACAAGGGGGCTATCAAACTGTTGATGTAATTTCATTGGCTAAAGGTAACCCCTCAGCGGCGGATTTACGCGCTAAGTTTTTATTTGAGCACACCCATAGTGAAGATGAAGTACGCTTTTTTGTGAAAGGCCAAGGGTTGTTTTGCCTACACATTAACGACAAAGTTTACCAAGTGCTGTGCCAACAGGGTGACTTGATTTCAGTCCCTGAACTCACGCCGCATTGGTTTGATATGGGCAGCGATCCTGAGTTTACCGCGATTCGTTTGTTCAATAACACTGAGGGCTGGGTTGCACAAAGCACAGAATCAGAGATTGCCAAGCAATTTCCGTTATTAGATTAACGACCTGTTATTTAAAACCAAAAGGCTAAAAATGGAAAAGCTATTCTCATACGGTACGCTGCAATTAGAGCAAGTACAGCTTGATACCTTTGGCCGTTTGCTTGAAGGCCAAGCCGATACACTACAAGGTTACGTAATAGGTGAAGTTGAGATCTCCGATGCCGCCGTGCTGAAAAGCAGCGGCCAACGGTTTCATCCTGCATTAATTAAAACAGGACTGGCGACAGATACAGTAACCGGCACCATTTTTACTATCACCGCAGAAGAACTCGCCAACGCAGACAACTACGAAGTTAATGATTACGTACGAGTTGAAGAGATATTTAGCAGCGGTATTAATGCGTGGGTGTATGTAGCTAAAAGCCTAATATAGCTTACATTAGTTTACAAACACCCAACAAAAATACCCTAAAGACAAACAACTTCTGTTATTATTCTTTGTGATAAAAGCAATATATAATTAAAGGATTAGATATGGGGCTGGCGCGTTTTCTCACTCAAGGAAACTTAATATTAGTTGGCGAGTGGCAACTAAATATTGATCAGCAAAGTATTAGTGACGGTGATAACGTTAGGGAATTAGAACCCCTACTGTTCAAACTATTATGCTATTTTATTGAACATAATGAACGAATAATTCCTCGCCAAGAACTTGCTGAAAATATTTGGCAACAAAGTCATGTAGATGATAATGCTATTAACCGCGCCATCTCTGAGTTAAGAAAAGCCCTCAAGTCAGCAAAACAGCCCGGCCAGAGTATCAAAACTCATTACCGAGCTGGCTACAGTTTATTTATTTCAGTGAACTCAAGCGCAATTAGCGCTGAACCAGAACTTGCGGTAACCAAACCTATTATAACCCCTTTAGTTCCACCAACACTGCAACCGACGAGAACACCGATAAAAGTATATTGGCCTTGGACTATGGTCTTGCTGCTCTTAGTGATTTGCCTTTTTTGGTTTTATCAAGAGCAACCATCTGCCAGCAATGAAACACAAAGCTCCATGCCTTTTCTTACTTTAGAAGCTGAAACTATTTCTTGGCATAAGGGAAGTTACTATAACTTATTGCTTCCCCCTGATAAAAGTAAGCTGGCTTATATGGTTACCACTGCCAAACCAAGCGTAACAAGCGAAACAAGCAACATGTATGTGATGGACTTGGGCAGTAAAAAAGAATATTTGATTGATGCTGGCAAAGTTTATATTCAAGGTTGGTCAAGTGATGGTGAACGATTATTTTACATCAAGTGTAAGAAAAATAATAAATACCAGTGCCAGCAATGGCAAGCCAGTAATTTTATTTCTAAAGAGATAAAAAAGATGCCCCTACCGTATAGCATTACAGGGGGTGAAGAACTAACTCAGTACACGGAAATTGGCGATACAGCAATATTTCGTAGAAATAACTATCGTGGACTTACCCACCTCAATGCACTCTATGCCTATGATAAAAAAACAGGTGAGGAGCTGCGTATTACTACACCCAATATAACAGGTACTGGTGACTACTTATTAACATCGCTCTCAAATCCCGATAGAATTATCTTTGAGCGCCATAACGTTAGCCAATCTGAGATTTACATGGCTAACCTTGATGGGAGTTCGTTGAAGTTATTAACGACGTACACCCACAGAGCATGGGCGGCTACCTATGACAAAGATGACAACACTCTAATTTGGTACAACCGCTTTAATTCGACAATTGAGTCATTTTCGCTCGATACTATGCAGCTAGGGCAAGTGATTGAAGCCCCTGTAAAAGCGGCAAATTACGCATACCCACTTGATAAGCAAACCATATTAATCAGTACCGACTTACACGATTTAGATGTCAATATCTTTGATTTTAAAACGGCAAGCATGGAGCATATTGCCACAGCAAATAAACATGAGCGCGAGGGCGTAGCACTGAAAAATGGTGATATCTACTTTGCCGATGCTTATTACCACGATAAACGCGAACATTGGTTAAAAACGAGCAACCAATTTATCAACATTACTGATCAGTTAGGCACTGATAATATAATTATAGCTGCTGATGCTAATAGCTCGCATTTATTGAGCTACAACAAAAGTAGTTATCAACTCTCCATTTTGAATGCCACTGATTACCATGTGATAAAACAATGGACGATGCCTGGCCATATTCACAGTGCTGTAATGCGTAACAATAAAGTGGCTATAATCTATACGGATGCCACTAATCAAAACAACCAAATAATGCTGTTAAATACTGATAATGAAAACACTGTAATGAGTGACATCGACACTCCACTTGCGCTTGCTTGGCTTGATGACGATCAGTTAATTGTGCATACAAAAAACACGCAATTTTTAATACTTGATAGCCAAACCAATACTTATAAAGAATTTGCAACACCAGATAAACTAACGACAATCAAACCCTCTATAGTGGCTATAGCAAGCAATGATAAAACATTATTTGTGGCAACCGATTTAGAAATATACAGTACGACTTTAGATACAATGCAAGATGTTAAAAGTTTAGTAAAAATGAAGCCAACAAACTATGTAATGAAGCTAAATGCCCAGAATGATAAGTTAGCTATTTCACTTGTATCTACCTACAACCCAAATAGTATTGAACTTTACACAGAGCATAAACCAAATGACTAAAAGCCCCTCAAAGCGCCTCGCTTAATATCAGCTTGGCTATACACTCCAGTATCCAGTACCCAGCCCGTGATAAGCTTTGCGGGCGTTACGTCAAATGCTGGATTGTAAACTTTTGCGTTAGTCGGTGCCCAAAGCGCCTCGCCAAAACTGCCGCTGACACCGCGTACCTCTGCTCCATTACGCTGCTCTATTTCTATCTCTTTGCCGCACGCCGTGTTTATATCTAATGTGGTTAGCGGCGCAACAACATAAAATTCAATATCATGAAAGTGCGCAAGCACAGCTAAATTGTAAGTACCTACTTTATTTGCAAAATCGCCATTGGCGGCGATACGGTCTGCACCCACAAAAATTTTATCCACTTTGCCCGCGGCCATTAAACTTGCAGCCATGTTGTCGCAAATTAAAGTATAAGGGATTTGCCAGCGCTCTAATTCAAATGCAGTCAACCGCCCACCTTGTAACAATGGCCTAGTTTCGTCTACCCACACATGAATGTCACCATGGCGCTGCTGCGCTTTATAAATCACCCCAAGCGCAGTGCCTATGCCTGCAGTAGCTAACGCTCCCGTATTACAATGAGTCAGAATATTATCGCCACTGTTAACGAGTTTTGCTCCGTGAGTTGCCATTTTCTCGCACAGAGCAATGTCTTCGTTGAACAGCTTTACTGCTGTGTTTATAACTTCAGCTACATAATCTTGCTGCTGTAATGCCACCCTTAGTTTCGCCATGCAATGCATTAAATTAACAGCGGTGGGACGCGTAGCTTCAAGGTCATCAATGGCTTGCGCTAAAACAGCTTTGGTTGTGTCTTGTTCAGCCAAATAAGCAATTAATAAACTAGCACCTAAACCAATCAATGGAGCACCACGAATTTTTAAACTCAAAATTAGCTCTCTCATGGTTTTTACATCACGGCATTCATGCCACACCTGTTGATGGGGCAATAAATACTGATCCAATACCATTAAGGTATTATTTTGGAATTTTAAGCTGCTAGCGATTAAATCTTGCATATGAGTTGGACCTACCAATATAAAATCTGCTGCTATTTTACATCAGTTTTAAAAACCCACAAGGCGGAAGTGTAGACTTCCAAACGGTTAAAGGTATAGAATGCTATTGTTCCTGAATTAATAAGAGAAGCCCGATGGCCAAATACTTTGCGTTTAATGCCCAGCATGCGATTGATTATATTAAAAATCTTGTAAAAGAAGAGGGATATGATTTTTTTCAGCCAGATCAAACTTTAACTGCGTATGAGTTTGGTGATGGTAATTTAAACTTAGTATTTAGAATCAGTGATGAGCAAAATAACAGCGTTATATTAAAACAAGCACTGCCTTATGCTCGCTGCGTAGGAGAATCATGGCCATTAACACTTGATAGAGCACGAATTGAAGCTGAAGTGTTAGTTAATCATGGCGCTATTTGCCCTGAACACACAGCCAATGTATTGCATTATAACCCCGTATCAGCGTTAACTATTTTAGAAGATCTGGGTCATTTACAAATTTTACGCACCGCACAAATTAACGCAGAACACTTTCCATTGCTTGGCCAGCATGTAGCCCGCTATTTAAGTTATACGGGATTTTATAATTCAGATTTTTACTTAGCCGCTCAGGATAAAAAAGCGAAAGTCACTCAGTTTACCAACCCTGAACTTTGCCAAATTACTGAAGACTTATTTTTTAACGATATTCTGCGTGAGCATGAGCGAAATAACTACCCTGCACAATTACAAAGCACGGTGAGTAAATTACAAAGTAACGCTGCGCTACATTTAGCAATCGCAAAACTCAAAGCGCAATTTTTATCATGCCCGCAAACTCTGCTCCACGGTGATATGCATAGCGGCAGCATTTTTGCAGATCAAAGCACCACTAAGATAATCGATCCTGAGTTTGGTTTTTTTGGCCCTATAGGCTTTGATATCGGCTCATTTATCGGCAACTTATTATTAAATTACTGCGCTCAAAACGCCCGCATTAGTGAGTTTGTTATTCGCCGCAACTATCACAGCCACTTACTGACTTGCCTGCAAGAAAGCTATAGCTTATTTGAACAACAGTGGCTTGCGCTAATTGTAAAGCAAAGTACTGATTTGAATTTGCAAGCAAATGGCTACGCTGAACACTTTATGCAACAAGTTTTGCAAGATGCTATTGGCTACTGTGGTGTTGAGCTTATTCGCCGTACGATTGGCTTGGCTCATGTTGCCGATATTGATGGTATTGAAGATGAACAAGCCCGCTTAGATGTACAGCGTCACACCTTAGCGCTGGGCGAGCAGTTAGTACTCAACGCCCATACCTGCAATAACAAAGAGGAATTTTTCTCTTTATTAATAAGCCAACTAAATTAAGTGTATAAATATAGCAAAAGGCACTTTATTAAGTGCCTTTTTATCAACCTACTTTGGGCGGGCCCTATTACCTAGCCCCTTTAAATTACTGATAATTTTCATACATTTTATCTAGTGGTTCTGATAAGCCATTTTCCTGCACAACCCGAACATGTTCACGGCTGAGTTCTCGAGCACTAAATACACCACATGAGTGCGCAATTAACCCCGCCCCATAATGAATATACTTGTTGTAATTAGCGACACGCTGCGCCTTGTCAGCTACATCAAGGCCGCGCTGCAAGCGTTCATCGTGTGTTGTTATACCTGTTGGGCAAGTGTCCTTATTGCACTGCAATGCTTGAATACAGCCCAGGGCAAACATATGACCACGTGCAGAAACAACAAAATCTGCGCCAAGCGCCAGTGCCCAAGCCACTTTTGACGGCACAATTAATTTACCCGATGCAATCACCTTAACCCGCTCTCGTAAGCCATGTTTTTCAAGCATGCTAACGACTAAAGGTAGACTCTCTTTTAAGGGTAATCCAACCGAGTCCATTAAAGGTTGAGGTGCCGCGCCGGTGCCACCATCAGCACTATCGATAGTAATAAAATCGGGCGCTGATTCGATACCGCGATGGTTTATTTCTGCAAACAAGGTTTCTAGCCATGCATAAGCGCCTATAACGGCTTTAAAACCGGTAGGCTTACCTGTTGTTTCACGGACTTTTGCAATCATATCAAGTAAGTCTGACGGATTTTTAACCTCTGGATGACCATTTGGGCTGATTGAATCTTGCCCCTGTGGAATGCCCCGAATAGCTGCAATTTCAGCATTAACTTTTTTACCGGGTAGCATGCCTCCTTTGCCCGGTTTTGCTCCTTGGCTCATTTTTATTTCAAACATCTTAACTTGCTCATAAGCCGCAATCTCTTGAAGCTTTTTAATGCTCAAATTGCCTTGCCCATCACGCACACCATACTTAGCCGTGCCTATTTGGAAAACTATATCTGCGCCCCCCTCTAAATGATAAGGGCTTAAACCGCCTTCGCCTGTATTCATCCAGCATCCTGCAAGCTTTGCACCTTTTGATAAAGCACGCACTGCAGGTTTAGATAAGGCACCAAAACTCATACCTGAGATATTAAATAAGGAGTTTGTTGCATAAGGTACAGTACAATAAGGCCCAATTATTACAGCGCTTGGCTCGAGGGCTTCTTCGTCTAAGGTAGGAAACGCACAGTTCATAAACATAACTGTACCAGTGACTTCTAAACTCTGTGTTGAACCAAACGCTGATGTACGGTCAACATTCTTAGCCGCTTTGTACACCCAACTGCGATCAGCACGGTTGAAAGGCATTTCCTCACGATCCATGGCAAAGAAATACTGACGAAAAAACTCGCCTTGGCGCTCAAAAAAATATCGAAACCGGCCAATCACCGGGTAGTTACGCCTAATAGCTTGTTTTGATTGAGTTACATCTGCAATATAAAAATAAATAACCACTAATACAAACAAACCCAATGCCACAATAAATAAACTGGCAAACACATCTATACTAAAAATTATAAAATCACTCATCCAACGCCCCTTGCTGGTTATTTTATTCCAGCAAAGAGCATATAAGCAGATCAAATTTCAAGCAAAGAGTTTTATACCCTAGGACTTCAAATTGTTGGGCCTACACTGAATAACGGTTAGCTTTTCTGTTTAGCTAATTCAGCTTGAATATACAAACGAATTTGTTCCTCAAGAACTGACAAAGGGACTGAACCATGGCGAAGTATTTGATGATGGAATTCACGAATATCAAAGTTCTGCCCTAGTGCTTGCTCTGTTTCTTGGCGTAAACGCTTAATGGTTAACTCACCGATTTTGTAAGATAACGCTTGCGCTGGCCATGATATATAACGGTCAGTTTCTGTTTTAACGTTATGTAACGACAGGGCCGTATTTTCACTCATAAAGTTCATTGCACGCTCACGGCTCCAGCCATACATATGCATACCCGTATCAACAACTAAACGTGCAGCACGCCACATTTCATACGTTAAACGGCCAAAGTTACTATATGGGTCTTGATAAAAACCAGCCTCAAGTCCTAAATATTCAGAGTATAAACCCCAGCCTTCACCAAATGCTGACAAGTAAGCGTCGCGGCGATAACTTGGTAAATACTCTAACTCTGCGTTGAGCGATATTTGTAAGTGATGGCCTGGCACTGCTTCGTGCAAAGTTAACGCCTCTAATACATACAAAGGACGTTTATCCAGCGCATAGGTGTTTACCCAATAAAAACCGGCTTGATCGTCACGGCTTGAACCAGAATAACGTCCGGTTGTATATTTTGGCGCAATACTCGCAGGTACTGGGGCTACACCGTAAGGCATACGCGGTAAGGTATGAAATAGTTTAGGTAATTGTGCATCCATTTTTTTAGCGATAAACGATGCTTCTTTTAATAACTCTTCAGGAGTTGTTGCGTAAAATTGTGGATCCGTACGTAAAAAGTGCACAAATTCGGCAAACGTGCCTTCAAAACCAACTTGCTTAATCACCTCATCCATTTCACCACGAATACGCGCAACTTCTTTTAAGCCAAGCTCATGGATTTCTTTTGGCGTCATATCTGTAGTGGTGTAATACTTGGCGCGATTAGCATAAAACGCCTCACCATTTGGTGTAGTTGAAATGCCTATTTCGCTACGCGCACCCGGTTGATACTCTTCATTAAAAAACGTTAAATACCCCTTGTAAGCGACAATCACCTGATCTTTAATTATTTTTTTGGCTTGTCGTTGTAAAACTGAAAACTCATTATCACTTAATCCGGCAGTGTTAGTTAAAAATGGCTTATAAAATTCCGATTGCGTTACATCGTCAACAATGTAGGCGTTAATTGAGTCTTGATACCCGATTAAGACGGCTTTCGGTTGTGTTAAACCAGCTTGCAAGCCTTTACGCATCCAGCCAATATTTTGCTCAAAAAAGCGGGGAACTTGCTGCAAACGTTTAAGGTAAAGCTGGTAGTCAGCAGCTGTCTTATAATCTGAGCGCGATACCATAAACGACAAACTCGAATGAAAACCATATTCAGATGTCAGTGGCATGTAGTGTGCATTAAACACATATTCATCGACACTGTTTTGCACTTGAGCGCGGATTATAGTGAGGTTTATTCGATTTTCTTCATTGAGTTTATCTTTATCTATCGCGTCTAATTGCGCTAATAGCTGAATATTTCCTTGGTATTTTTTTTCAAGAAACTCAGCTGATAAATTACTTAATAAGTAGCCATCTACTCCTGCGGGGTTACTGTACGGGCTAATACTTTTACGATAGTCAACAATCGCTTCAGCGGCATCCGTAAATTGTTGGTCGCTGTTTATATCGGTCATTTGACACGCACTCAACGAACACACAAGAGCTAGGCTCAATAATGAGTGATGGAAAATATTTGAGCGTGGTTTTTTCATAGTTTTAGAGCTCTGTGGCGTTAATAGTAAGGCTAAGCTAACCCAGTAAGACTAAAACAATCAAAAAAATGCGACTAAGAGGCTTTAAAACAAGGCTAAATTAACAGCAATTATTGCCTAGTACTTAATCAGTATTTTTTTACATTAGTGCTATTGTTGAGAAAATCAGCGATTGGAAAGCAAAAATGCAACTTTTGCTTCTAAATTGTGTTTTTTAGCTTTTAAATTCACTCGATACAGATTAATGTATTGAGGAAATAAATGCTAGGATAGCCCAGATGTCTCATGGATTGAGTTATTTAATTTAGCTGTTACGCGTATTTAGTTGGTATAAACAATGATGTTCCATGATTCCATGGCTATTGCTCAAGAAAAAATGACCAAGGTATGTATCTTTTTAGAACATCATAGTTTACCGCCGTCACCTCTAAATTATCAGGTAGTTTACACTTTCGTTAGCCAAGTCAATTCCGACCTAAGCACAACGATTGATCGCGCAATTGCCCAAGGGCAAATAATTGATTCTGTTTATATCGAACAACTTTATTTTGACTACATCGATCAGGCTCACAAAGCTGAAACCTCCATGGTTCGCAATGTCGATGGTGTTATTAATTCATTGTCGCGCTCAGCACACTCCACTGAAAAAGAAATAATTCGTTTTGCCAGCCAAGTGAGTGACTGCGTTCATTCACTTGATGAAAATAACGTTAAGCAAAGCCGCTTAGCATTAGAGACGCTAAGCAAACAGACTGCCCATTTACTCACACAGCATAAGCAATTTAAGCGAGAGCTTATCAAAGCTAAACGATTACAAGAAAGAACCCAGCAACAACTCCTACAATTACGTAAACAACACATCACTGATCACCAAACTGGTCTGTATAAGCGCCACTACTTAAACCAGCAAACACAATTATGGTTAGGTAAAAACAAATCAGTATGTGCAATCGCCATTCAAATTGATAATTTAGATCACTTTATTGATAACTACGGCGATATGATTGGTGAAGTTATTTTAAATAAAGTTGCTAAACAAATTCAAAAGTACGTATTTGAAAGCGGTTTACCCGGACGTACAGGTAAAGATGCATTTACCATTTTACTTGCTGATATTGACCCAGAAACAGCCAATGTTATAGCTGAAAAAGTCCGCAATGGAGTCGAGAAGTTACGCTTTGTAAGCTCAAAAAATGGTATTAAACTTCCACCAATTAGTTTATCCCTTGGTATTGCTAAGCATCACGACGAGAAAGATTTTAATAAATTAGCGCGCAAAGCATCGAATGCTGCATATAAAGCAAAATCTCTTGGTCAAAGCAGCTTTATCGCTGGTCAATAAACCATATAAAGTTGTTACCTGCGAACAATTTAACCATATTCAAATTGCACCTCACGGTCACAATCAAGTACACTAGTCTTTATTGCCACGATAGAGATTAATCATGAACGAGAATCCAGAAAAGACCGCGCATTTTGGCTATAAAACTGTTGCCGAAACCGAAAAAGCTTCCATGGTCGCCGATGTATTTCACTCCGTTGCGACTAAATATGACGTAATGAATGATCTTATGTCTTTTGGTATTCATCGTTTATGGAAACGCCAAACTATTGCCAGCTCTGGCGTACGTAAAGGTCATTATGTACTTGATTTAGCCGGCGGCACCGGTGATTTAACAGCTAAATTTAGCCAACTCGTTGGTGATACAGGCCAAGTGGTATTAGGTGACATTAACTCATCGATGCTCAAAGTAGGCCGTGAAAAACTGCACAACTTAGGTCTTGTAGGAAATATCGACTACGTGCAAATGAATGCTGAAGCACTGCCTTTCCCTGATAATAGCTTTGATTTAATTACTATCGCATTTGGTTTGCGTAATGTGACCGATCAAAATAAAGCGCTGCGCTCAATGTACCGCATTTTAAAGCCAGGTGGTCGGTTGTTGGTATTAGAGTTTTCTAAACCAGAACATGAGTTGCTCAATAAAGCCTATGATTTTTACTCATTCAACCTGCTACCAAAAATGGGTGAATTAGTTGCTAACGACGGCGAATCATACAAATATTTGGCTGAATCAATTCGCATGCATCCAGATCAAGAAACACTCAAAACCATGATGAATGATGCTGGCTTTGAACAAACAACGTATCAAAATCTAACTGGTGGCATTGTCGCGTTACATCGTGGTTTTAAATATTAAGCGCTAGCTTGGACACTGAAAAAGGTAAAGGTGCTGTTATGTTAACGAATTTTCTAGTCGCTGTAGTTGAGCGTATTTTAAATACAGCGCTAGTGCTTGATAGTACTTTAATAGTCAAGCTAAAACCTGTCACTCAACAGCGTTTATTAATTGATATACGTGACTGGCAACAACAATTTGTAGTGGTGTTCACCGGCCAAAATTTACATTTATACAATACCAAAGAAACACTGTATGACTGCATGATCAGCGCTAATATCGATACCTTAATGGCATTACAAAATCCAGCGATGTTGACGCAGCTGATCCGCCAGGACAAACTCGACCTCCAAGGTGATTTAAATATTGCTCAAGGCTACAGTAATGCTTTTGCTGCAATGGATATTGACTGGCCTGAACACCTTTCTCGTTATATTGGTGATGTCCCTGCACAACAAGTTTGGCAGCTTATTACGCAATTGAAAAGCCAAGGCGATAAAACACAGCTTAAGCTTAACAATACGATTACTCATTTATGCCAAGATGAGTTAGCGGTCACCATTCACCCGATAGAGCTTGAACAATTTAAACAACACACCCGCCAATTAAAAGGCCAAGTTGCTCAGCTTGAAATGCGTATAAACCAATTACTTCAATCTAACTAAATCTGTAAGGATTATTTGTGTCAGCTGCTCGGTTATATTACATCACCCAAACCCTACTCAACTATGGTTTAGATGAACTGATCCCTGCCAATAAAATACCTTGGTATGCTAAAGCTGGCCGCTCATGCTTGTTCTGGCTTAAAAACAAACACACAGATAAACCAGCTGGATTACGACTGCGCTTGGCGCTGCAACAGTTAGGCCCTGTATGGATTAAGTTTGGCCAAATGCTCTCTACGCGTCGCGATTTATTACCGCTCGATATAGCAATAGAGCTTGCGCACCTACAAGATCAAGTACTCCCTTTTGAAGGTGCATTAGCACAAAAGCTCATTGAAGAAGCATTAGAGATCAATGACATTAGTGAATGCTTTAGTGACTTTGAACAAACTCCTTTAGCCTCTGCATCTATTGCACAAGTTCACACAGCGACCTTAATCGATGAACATCAACAACCGCAAGATGTGGTGATAAAAGTAATTCGCCCAGATATAAAAGGCCAAATTGATGCCGACCTAGCCTTGATGGAGCAATTTGCTAAAGTCGTGGCTAAATTAGTAAATGAAGCAAAAAGATTACGCCCTGTAGAAGTGGTTAAAGAGTATAAAAAAACCTTACTCGATGAACTAGACTTAATGCGTGAAGGCGCTAATGCTATTCAATTAAAGCGTAACTTTGAAGGTTCAGATTCGCTTTATATCCCTTATGTTTACAGTGACTACAGTCGTGTTAATGTACTCGTAATGGAGCGTATTTACGGTATTCCAGTTTCGGATACTGACGCATTAGTTGCGCAAAACACCAATATGAAATTGCTAGCTGAACGAGGCGTGGAAGTGTTTTTCACCCAAGTATTCCGTGATAGCTTTTTTCATGCTGACATGCATCCAGGGAACGTGTTTGTATCATACGACACGCCTGAAAACCCCAAATTTATTGGGATCGACTGCGGGATTGTTGGCACCTTAAACAAAGAAGATAAACGTTACCTTGCAGAGAACTTTATTGCCTTTTTTAATCGTGACTACCGTCAAGTCGCCCAGCTGCATGTTGACTCAGGGTGGGTTCCAAAGGATACCAGCGTTGAAGAGTTTGAGTTTGCGATTCGTACAGTGTGCGAGCCGATTTTTAATAAGCCATTAGCTGAAATTTCATTTGGTCACGTTTTAGTCAACCTGTTTAATACAGCTCGTCGCTTTAATATGCAAGTTCAACCCCAATTAGTTCTACTGCAAAAAACCTTACTGTATGTTGAAGGATTAGGGCGTCAGTTATATCCACAATTAGATTTATGGAAAACAGCAAAACCCTTCTTAGAAGACTGGGTAAAGCAACAAGTCGGCCCTTGGTCGGTACTTAAGCAGGTATATGCAAATTTACCTTTTTGGGCAGAAAAAATGCCCGAATTGCCTGATTTAATTTACCATAATTTAAAGCAGCAACAGCAGTATCAAGTACAGACTCCAATCACTCAGCCGTCGCACAAGCCATTATTACTTGGTGTATTTGCGGGAGCTGCAATGATAGTGTCGGGACTATGCTATTTACAGCACGATATGATAGCAGCAAGTATTGCAGCAGTTTGCTCGCTAAGTGGCTTTATCCTCGCTTGGCGCAATGCGTCATAAACTAAGTGCTATTTAGTGCTCGGTGAGTATAATCAATACAATAACTTTAATTCACAGTATTTAATTAAGTGGAGAACATCATGGGTTTTGGCGGTATTAGTATTTGGCAATTACTGATTGTTTTGGCAATCATTGTGTTACTTTTTGGTACAAAAAAATTACGCGGAATTGGTGGTGATTTAGGGAATGCTGTAAAAGGGTTTAAAAAAGCAGTATCTGAAGAAGAACAACCTAAACCTACTGATAACATAGAACAAAGTAATAGTCCCATTCAAAATAAAGAGTCTATTGATAAAAGCAAAGAAGACCATAAGGCTTAATTAAAATGGGCATGTGGGAACTTGTTGTTGTTTTAATCGTTGGGCTCGTTGTACTGGGGCCTGAACGCTTGCCCGTTGCTATTCGCACAGTAAGTCGCTGGATAAAAACTATAAAATCATTAGCTAACTCAGTCAAAGCTGAAGTTAACGAAGAGCTTCGCGTACACGAACTGCATCAAAATTTAAAAAAAGCAGAGCAACAAAGTATGCAAGATTTAAGTCCTGCGCTCAAAAGTTCTGTTGATGAACTGCAAAAAGCGGCCGATTCTGTCACTCATAGTTATAAAAAAGAATCTTCAGATCAAAACAATAAAGTGAGTAACGATGAACAAAAGTGAATTATTTTTGTTGTCTTTGGTCTACTCATTGGTAGCGAGTTAAGTTATGGCTGAACAAACACAATCTGGCTTCGTGAGTCATTTAATTGAGTTACGAAATCGTCTAATGAAAGCTTTATTAACTATTTTATTATTTTTTATTGCTCTCGTTTACTTTGCCAATGATATTTATAGCTTTGTTGCTGCACCATTAGTTGCTCACTTACCAAGTACAGCAACAATGATCGCAACAGATGTAACGGCACCATTTTTTGCACCATTTAAATTAACTTTATTTGTTGCTTTATTTGCTTCTATACCACTGATATTACATCAAATCTGGGGGTTCATTGCACCAGGTTTGTATCAACATGAAAAACGTATGCTGATGCCTATTTTAGCATCAAGCATTATACTTTTTTATGGTGGTATCGCATTTTGTTATTTTATCGTATTGCCGATTATTCTTGGTTTTTTTACCAGTGCCGGTCCCGAAATGATGACACTTGCACCCGATATCAGCAGTTACTTGAGCTTTGCATTAAAGTTATTCTTTGCTTTTGGCGTCGCCTTTGAAATCCCAGTAGCTATTATGCTGCTATGCTGGAGTGGTGCGACAACCACGCAAAGTTTAAAAGAAAAACGACCGTATATTGTCGTTGGTGTATTTGTCGTTGCTATGTTTTTAACGCCACCTGACGTACTCTCGCAATCATTATTAGCGCTTCCGATGCTAGTATTATTTGAAATTGGTTTAATTTTAGCGACTTTTTACACCGCTAAACCTGAACAATATGAGTCTAAGGAATAAAATGAAAAAACAACTACTACCATTATTAGCTCTGTTAAGTGTCCCTATCGCTAATGCTAATGAAGTTAACCTACAAGCATTGCAAGCGTGTACTTTTGTTGAAAATGACTTTAATCGTTTACTTTGCTACGACAATATCATGGCTGGTAAACCATTGAGTAAACCAGTAACAACGTCACAATCGTTAAAAGACGCAGCACCCGCCTCAATAGTTGAGTCTAAAAATACGGCAAAAGCAAAAAATGAAGATTTTGGCTTAGAGCACAAAGAAGCGGCTAAAGACAATGATGATGAAATTACCGCAGTGATTAGCAGCATAGAAGAAGCGCCGTATGGTGAATTAATCATTAACTTGGAAAATGGCCAGCAATGGCGTCAAGTGGGCTCTGATAGCATACGCCTGAGGGCTAACGATACAGTCGAAATCACACGCGGTATGTTCAATTCATTCCTATTGAAAAAAGCAGGTTATAATCGTTCAATTCGCGTTAAACGAACAAATTAATGTCAACAATGCTTATTGATGCGGGTGTAAACCTCACAAATCACCAATTTGATGCTCAGCATGAAGCTATCATCACACGCGCGAAAGCGCATGATGTTGGCCAAATGCTGTTAATTGGATGCGATGTTAGCACCAGCCAACAAGCACTTACGTTAGCTCAAGATTATGATCTGCTTGCTACCGCGGGCGTTCACCCGCATGATGCTAAATCTGTCGATGAGCAGCTAGAGACTCAACTTCGTCATTTAGCAGCAAACTCGAAAGTCGTTGCTATTGGCGAGTGTGGTTTAGATTATAATCGTGATTTTTCACCTCGGGATGTTCAGCGTTCAGTTTTACATCGTCAATTAACGCTAGCAGAACAACTTGATTTACCTGTTTACCTACATGAACGTGATGCTAGCGAGGATATGCTCGCTATTTTAAAAATGTATTCTGTTCGTGGTGTACTCCATTGCTTTACCGGTGATCAGCAGGCATTAGAGCAATACTTAGCACTAGGCTTACACATAGGGATCACTGGTTGGGTATGTGATGAAAGAAGAGGCAAAGAGTTACAGCAGCTAGTGCCATTGATACCACTTGATAAATTATTAATTGAAACAGATGCACCTTTTCTTATACCGCGCACTATTACACCTAAACCCAAATCTCGACGTAATGAGCCCTGTTTTTTACCTTATATTTGCCAAACTATTGCGTCACTGAAAAACATTGAATTTACAGCCGTTGCAGAGCAAACTACACTTAATTTTCAACAATTGTTCAACCGCAAGGGCTAGCAATGAAGTGTGCTTGGTTGTTTTTTGGTGGTTTTACGCTGCTGTTAATATCAGTTGCTTCTCACGCTAAAGGCATCACTTTAGATAAACACTTTAAACACCTTCAAGACATTTCTTTTGCTTACACACAGCAGCCTCTCACGCCTGAGCAAGCTAAACTATTACCCGCTAAATCATGGCAACAACTTAATCAACAGAGCCTAAACCTTGGCATTGCTAATCACGCTGTTTGGATTAAGTTTATAATGACTAACGCTGAGAGTTATGAATTACCAGCTTTGCTCTCTATTGATAACCCATTACTTGATAAAGTAACTGTGTTTCATTATCACAAAGGTAGCACCCTATTATTTAAAGAAATTGGTGATGCACTGCCGCTGGATAATCGCCAAATTAAGAACGAATCTTTACTGGTTAAATTAAGCTTGCCACCATTAAGCAGCAGTGAAGTATTTCTTCGGGTTGAAACTAAAGGCGGTGTTCGCGTTCCAATTAGCGTATGGCAGCACGATGAATATCTAAAATATAAAAGTAAATTTAACCTGTTGTATGGGTTGTTAATTGGTTTTGTTCTATCTCTGGCTATTACATGTTTTGTATTATTTGGTTTTTCTCGAAAAAGCTATTTTGCCTTGAGTGGCTGTATATTAATTACTTTATGGTTGCAACTCGTTTACTTGTATGGCTTTGGTTATCGCTATTTTCACCCATCAATACCGAGCTTACAACAACTTGCTATTCCTTGCATGCTCATAATTACAACAGGTTTGTTCCAACCTTTATTTAATCGCATGCGCCAATCTAACAAGTCTCCTATACAGTCTCTGCAACGATGGAGCAATCACTTATTATTAAGCAGCCTACTGGTTATCTGGCTACTACCAACAAGTTTATTAGTAAGTTACACCCTAATAGCTAGCTCTTTAATCATGTTAATCCATTGCACCGCAATCGTATATGACGTAAAGCAAAGCCGCAGCCATCCAACTAGTGCCCTATTATGTGGTGCCATCTCATTTTTTGCCGCACTGGTTTATCTCAATATTGTGGTTTTTGGTTTGTTTGATTTTAATACCCGCGGCCTGCCCTTCATGTTTATCAGCTTTTTAGTGTGCGCTTTGAGTTTAAGCTTTGCGACCATTAAATACTTTTTAATTGAACGTGATGCACAAATTGCTTCTCAGCAAGCACGTATTGCCCAAAGCGAGGCGCAAGATGCCTTATTACAAGAGCGTATTGAGCTGCAAGAACAGGCTCATTTAGATCTTGAAGCAAACATAGAAGAACGTACTTTTGAATTACAAGTTACCCTGCGAGAGCTAGAAGAAAAAAACCGCGCATTAGAACAGATGAATATGGAAGATGCACTCACGCAAGTAAAAAACCGCCGCTACTTCGATAAAAAACTGGTCATGGATTTACGCCGCTCACGCAGAGAACAAACCCCACTGAGCGTGATAATGTTCGATATAGATCACTTTAAAAAAATCAATGACACATACGGACATTTAACCGGCGATCAGGCCATACAAGCCGTTGCACAAATAATCAAAAGCCATTTAAAGCGTCCGCTTGATGAAGTCGCCCGCTATGGTGGTGAAGAATTTGTTGTATTACTGCCAAACACACCTCTCGATGGTGCCCTTGAGATAGCGCAGAATATACGCCAAGCAATCATGGATGCTGCGATAAAAGTGGCAAGCACAGAGATAAAATTTACCATTAGTGCGGGGGTATACTGTGCCGTCGCTGAAGATATAAATAACCCGGGATTATTCACTGATTGTGCAGATAAAGCGCTTTATCACGCAAAACAAAGTGGCAGAAATCGCGTGGTTAGCTTTCCAATTTTAGACTAGGAGCAAACAATGGCCCAATCAGGTCTCGACCTTTTCCCTTATACACGCATGCGTAGAATGCGCCGTAGTGATTTTTCTCGTCGTCTTATGGCTGAAAATCAACTCAGCGTCAATGATTTAATTTACCCTGTCTTTGTGCTTGAGGGTGAGAACCGCCGCGAAGCAATTGAGTCAATGCCAGGCATTGAACGCCTATCTATCGATTTACTTCTAGACGAAGCAAAAGAGTTGGTTGAATTAGGCATTCCTGCTGTCGCCATTTTTCCCGTTACACCTGTAGACAAAAAATCATTGCTCGCAGAAGAAGCCTACAGCGATGATGGCCTTGCACAACGCACTGTACGCGCACTTAAAGCTGCGTTCCCTGAGCTTGGTGTGATCACCGATGTAGCGCTTGACCCATTCACTGTGCATGGCCAAGACGGCATCATTGATGATGAAGGCTATGTCATTAACGATGTCACAACTGAAATACTTGTTAAGCAAGCACTTTCACATGCAGAAGCTGGCGCCGATGTAGTTGCACCTTCAGACATGATGGATGGCCGTATTGCCGCTATTCGTGAAGCACTCGAAGCGGATGGCTTTATTCATACCCGTATTATGGCTTACTCTGCAAAATATGCGTCTAGCTACTACGGCCCATTTCGTGATGCAGTTGGCTCAGCAGGGAATTTAAAAGGAGCAGATAAAAAAACCTATCAAATGGACCCTGCAAATTCAGATGAAGCTATCCGTGAAGTTGCCCTTGATCTGCAAGAAGGCGCTGATATGGTCATGGTAAAACCTGGTATGCCGTATTTAGACATTGTGCGCCGCGTAAAAGATGAGTTTGGTGTGCCAACTTTTGCTTATCAAGTAAGTGGTGAGTACGCGATGCACAAAGCAGCGATTGATAACGGCTGGCTCGCTGAAGAGGCAACCATAATGGAATCATTACTGGCATTTAAACGTGCTGGTGCTGATGGTATTTTGACCTACTTCGCAAAACAAGCAGCCCAGTGGCTTAAAAAATAAGCTTTCCCTTTGAAAAGAGTGAGCCCTCGCTCTTTTCACTTTCATTTTATTAACATTTTGTATTTTATTTGTCATAAAAAATCCCTAAACTAGTTCCCCCAATTGGGATCCACACACACGGGAATAAAATGATAAATACAAAAATAACACCTCTGGCACTTGTTATTGCAAGTCTCAGTGCACCAGCATCCGCTAATCTAATCATTTCAGAATATGTTGAAGGTGGCTCTAACAATAAAGCTATTGAGCTTTATAACAACTCAGGCGCTGAATTATCTCTTAACGGCTATAACATCTCTCTTTATTCAAATGGGAACGGCGATCTAACCAGTCCAAATAATACACTTGACCTATCTGGTAGTTTAGCTGCAAATAGCACCTATGTAATTGTTAACGCAGGCTCTGTAGACGAACTTAAAGCGAAAGCTGATATTGAAGCAACTGTTACCTATTTTAATGGTGATGATGCTTTAATACTTACTAAAGATGGCACTATCGTTGATAGTTTTGGTCAACTAGGCGTTGATCCTGGCCAAGAGTGGTCTGCCGGCGGTGTTGCCACTAAAGATAAATCACTGCGTCGCAATCTCAGTATTACAATAGGCCGTACAGATGCCACGGCAGAATTTGATCCAAGTGCACAATGGGTGCAGTTTGATAAAGATGACTTTTCAGGCATTGGTTTTCATGGCGAAAGCACAGAACCAACACCAGACCCTGATCCAGAACCGGTTACTCCATTAGAGTGCGGCGCTGCTAAAACTACGATTAACGCCATTCAAGGTGCCAGTGATGAAAGCCCATTGATCAATACCATCGTTGAGCTTGAAGGTATTGTAACGGCGGATCTACAGGCCGACGATCAACTCAATGGCTTTTTTATCACCTCGCTTGATGCTGATATTGACAACAACCCACTGACCTCTGAAGGTGTATTTATTTACGCTAATACTACTGACGTTAATGTGGGTGATCACGTTCGTGTTAAGGGCAGTGTCGCTGAATACTTCAACGCAACACAAATTGGCGACGTTAGCCAAATTAAAGTCTGTGCAGCAGACTTAACATCTACAGCAACAAAAATATCTTTACCTGTTGCTGATACGAATGATTTTGAAGCCTTTGAAGGTATGTTGGTCACATTAGAGCAACCTTTAGTGGTCACCAATAACTATGCGCTAGGTCGTTTCGGTGAAGTTGAACTCGCCACGGAACGTCTATATCAGGGTACGCAAGTTGCCTTACCTGGTGATGCAGCCAATGCCCACGAAGCTGAGAACCTTAAAAAACAAATTTTAGTCGATGACGGCTCAACGAAGCAAAACCGCGATCCAATCGCTTACCCGGGTGTTGGGCTTGATGCTTATAATACGTTACGTTTAGGTGACTCTGTTAATACGATTACCGGAGTATTGGGCTACAGCTTTAATCGCTACCGTCTTCACCCAACGATTGCACCAACATTTATTGCTACCAACCCTCGCCCAGATGCACCTGCATTAAACGAGCAAGCCGACTTACGTATTGCCAGCTTCAACGTACTTAATTACTTTAATGGTGATGGTCAAGGCGGTGGTTTTCCAACAAGTCGCGGTGCAGATAACGAAGCAGAATTTGTTCGCCAACAAGCAAAATTAGTCAGTGCAATTACAGCGCTTAAAGCCGATGTTATTGGTTTAATGGAAATTGAAAACGATGGTTTTGGTGAATTTAGCGCCATTGCCAGCCTAGTTAAAGCACTCAATGATGAAGATGCTGAAAACCAATACGCTTTTGTTGATTTTGCTGTAAATCAAATTGGTACAGATCAAATCACTACCGCATTAATTTACCGCGCTAATAAAGTAGAAGAAGTAGGCACTGCGGCCATAACAACGCAAACACCATTTGATTACAGTAACCGTGCGCCTATTGCGCAAAGCTTTAAATCACTTAGTACCGAAGAAGTATTTACAGTTGCTGTCGCCCATTTAAAATCAAAAGGCGGCTGTCGTAGCGCAGAAGGTAACAACGCTGATTTAGGTGATGGTCAAGCTTGCTGGAATGAAATTCGCGTTGCGGGTGCAAATGCTTATGCTGACTGGTTAAACAGTAAACCTACCGGTATCGATGATGAAGATATTATCCTTGTCGGTGATATGAACGCATATGCAATGGAAGATCCAATTCGCGCATTTGCTGATAAAGGGTATAAGAATGTTGTCGCCGAACTTAATGGCAACACTTTTAGTTACTCTTATAGCTTCTCAGGACGATTAGGTAGCTTAGATCACGCTGTAGCAAGCCCAACCCTGCTTGCAAAAGTAGTCGCTGCGACAGATTGGCATATCAATGCTGATGAGCCTATTAGCTTAGATTACAACCTCGAATCAAAATCAGACACACAGCAAGCAAGCTTATACGCAGACAACGCATACCGTGCATCAGATCATGATCCTGTCATTATCGATATAAAATCTGAGCCACCAGTTGAGCCAATCCCAGAACCACAAGCGCCTGTTTTAGCGCCTGAACAAACCTTTAGCATTGCAGAGAATAGTGCGGTAGGTGCCGTAATAGGCACGCTTAATTTTAGTGATGCAGATGAAGCATACACACCTGTAGTTAGCTTTGTTGTATCAGGTAATGATGCCGTTACAATTGATGCACAAGGTCAGCTTATTCTCGCTACAGAACTGGATTACGACCTTGAACGTAAAATTACCTTAATGGTACAAGCTCAAGATAGTGCCGGGAATTTATCAGCAGCACAGTTGGTATTTATTAATATAGATAAAGTGGATGAAAAGAAGAGTAACTCTGGCTCATTAGGTTGGTTAAGTTTGCTCGCTTTACCATTATTAGCAAGAAGGCGTATTAAAAAGTAACTTACTAAATCTACATAACGAAATAGACCGCTAAAAAGCGGTCTATTTAATCTCAAGAATCATCATCTTTACTTAAGCATTACAGCGTTGATTGCTTTCTTTTTTACTGCAAGCCAAACTACGCGCATACAAATCCAGAATGCCCTTCATTTGCTCTTCATTAAATTGCCAATTGTAGAAAGACTCAACCTTTCCAGATGCCAACTGAACTTTAAACTCAGTAATAATGCTATGTCGCTTAAAAGTAATGGCTGTTATTTCATCCGCATTAATATATTGCCGACCTAAAATACCAGAATAATAAATACCCGCTTTGTAGCAATGCAAAAATCGTAATTTCATTACATTAAACAAAGTAAGCACAAGAAAAGTGGGAATAATTACCATAGTAACTATTTTCAAATCCATTACAGCTACAACACTGTATGTTGTAACGAGGGCAAAAATAATTTTAATTGCTTGCAACATCCAGTTCGGACTTAATTTTACTATATTCATATTAAGGCTCTTTTGTTTGCACCCTCTTCTGAGGAAGGTTTCCTTTTTTATTAATAGTTAAAAACTATAAATCAGAAGAGAATTTTACCCTTATAGAAACAGGTACACAAGAGCATTTACACTACCTTTTACCTAGACCTAAAGTATTTATTCTAAGCCGTTAATAAGCCACAAGTTAATTAATTATTTTTTTTAAAAAGAGAGTCTCTAAAAATGAACTAGCTCAATCCTTTTAGTTGAACAAATTAAAAACTATTAGGGCGTGTTGACCTTTCGTGATTGATTTTGCAGCTGTATGTTTGGTTTTTAGGCAAGGCAGAGCCTATGTAGTGTGGTTATTCCCCATTAATAGGCGATAACGCAGCATAAATGCCAAACATGCGCTGCCCTCCGGGTTCTTTCTAGGGACAATTAACTCTTTGTTGCTCGGTTTTTACTTAGCCCACTAGGTTACAAACCTCGCGCCGCGATTAAATTCCCCCTAGATTGAACAAATTTCAATCCACAAAGGTCAACACGCCCTAAACTAAAGTTCCAATAATCAACAAGTGAAGAAAAACAAATCAAGAAAAAGAGTTTCTCAAAAAAAAGTTGTACCAATCGTGTTAAGTTAATGGCCATTTATAGCGAAAGATAAATACAGTGATAACAAGGCAGAAATTTTGACATGGTGTTATTCTCGGCCATTGCTCCTGCATTGCTCTACCTCCTGCATCCATGCAGTCGTACATGAAAAACTTATAACGCTGTTAGCGCTTTATTTAGCCCGCTAGAATGGTTAAATATTTTTAGTGTTAGGCAATAAAAAACCCGCAACAAGTGCGGGTTTTTTCAAAGATTTAAAAGGCTAATTACTTAGCAGCTTTTTTCTCTTTTTCTGCAGCGATTACTGTATCAGCTACGCTTTGTGGGCACGGTGCATAGTGTGAGAACTCCATAGAGAACTGACCACGACCTGATGTCATTGTACGTAGTGTACCGATGTAACCGAACATTTCTGATAACGGAACATCAGCTTTAATACGGATACCAGTTAAACCAGCTTCTTGGTCTTTCATCATACCACGACGACGGTTAAGGTCACCGATTACGTCACCAACGTGATCTTCTGGTGTGAACACGTCAACTTTCATGATTGGCTCAAGAAGTTGTGCGCCCGCTTTAGGGATCGATTGACGGAAAGCGCCTTTAGCAGCGATTTCGAACGCGATTGCAGATGAATCCACGGCATGGAAACCACCGTCGAAAAGTTCAACTTCAACGTCAAGTACTGGGAAGCCAGCTAGAACACCTTCGTTCATCATTGACTTAAAGCCTTTCTCAACTGCAGGCCAGAATTCTTTAGGTACGTTACCACCAACAACTGATGATTTAAACGTGAAGCCTGAAGCAATTTCACCTGGCTTGATGCGGTAGTCGATTTTACCGAACTGACCAGAACCACCAGATTGTTTCTTATGCGTGTAGCTATCTTCGATTTCACGAGTGATAGTTTCACGGTAAGCAACCTGTGGTTGACCAACGATAAGGTCTACGCCGTAAGTACGCTTAAGGATATCAACTTTGATATCTAAGTGAAGCTCACCCATACCTTTAAGGATAGTTTCGCCTGAATCTTCATCAGTCTCAACTTGGAAAGATGGATCTTCTGCAACCATTTTACCGATAGCAACACCCATTTTCTCATTACCGCCTTTATCTTTAGGCTGTACAGCAATCGAGATTACTGGAGTTGGGAATACCATTGGCTCAAGTGTTACTGGGTGCTTAGGATCACATAAAGTGTGACCAGTTTGCACGTTTTTCATGCCTACGATAGCAATGATGTCACCAGCTTGTGCGCTAGTTAATTCGTTACGGTCATCTGCTTGCATCTCAACCATACGGCCAACACGCTCAGTTTTACCAGTAAACGCGTTAAGGATAGTGTCACCCTTATTTAGTTTACCAGAGTAGATACGTACGAATGTTAATGCACCAAAACGGTCATCCATGATTTTGAATGCTAACGCTTTGAATGGTTCATCAGTAGATACTACTGCGAACTCGCCATTTTCATTACCTTCTTCATCCATAAGAGGTTGAGGATCAACTTCTGTAGGACACGGTAAGTAATCAACAACAGCGTCAAGAATTAGTTGCATACCTTTGTTCTTGAAAGCAGAACCACAGTATGTAGGGAAGAAAGCAAGGTCACGAGTACCTTTACGGATACAACGCTTGATATCTTCAAGAGAAGGCGCTTCACCTTCCATGTATGCTTCAAGAAGTTCGTCGTCTTGCTCTAAAGCAGTTTCAACAAGCATTTCATAGTATTCGTCAGTTTTCTCTACCATGTCTGCTGGAACGTCTGTGATCTCGTAGTTCTCTGGAAGACCAGTGTCATCCCAAACGTATGCTTTTTTAGTTAGAACATCTACAACACCAACAAACTCATCTTCGATACCGATTGGTAACGTCATGATTAGTGGGTTTGCACCAAGTACTTTACGTACTTGCTCAGTTACACGGTAAAAATCAGCACCCATACGGTCTAATTTATTTACGAAAATAACACGTGCAACTTCTGATTCGTTAGCATAACGCCAGTTAGTTTCTGATTGTGGCTCAACACCACCAGAACCACAGAATACACCGATGCCGCCATCAAGTACTTTTAGTGAACGGTATACTTCAACTGTGAAGTCAACGTGTCCAGGAGTATCGATAACGTTAAAACGGTGATCTTTCCAGAAACAGCTTACAGCCGCAGACTGGATAGTAATACCGCGCTCAGCTTCTTGTTCCATGAAGTCAGTTGTTGATTCACCATCATGAACCTCACCAGTTTTATGGATTTGACCAGTAAGCTTTAGGATACGCTCAGTAGTCGTGGTCTTACCCGCATCAACGTGCGCGAAAATACCAATGTTTCTGTACTTCGATAAATCTGCCATTATTTTACTCTTAATAAAGTCGAAAAATTATTCGGCGGGAGTATAGCATTACTTATAGCGAACATCACCATACATGTCGCTTAAAATGCAATCAATTTTATAATATTTCACTTTCTATGGGTTTTGAAGCCAATAGCTACACTAAAGCCGTGCTTTTTAGCCGTTTTGAGCATCCCTAAAAAAGCATTGGCGACCTTTCACATAGGTAGCTTGAATACTGAAATCATTTTTTAAAACAGCAAAGTCAGCCTGTTTACCACTCGCTAAAGAACCAACTTGGCTTTCAATATTAAGAAATTGTGCAGGGACAATACTGGCCATATTTATCGCTTCACGTAGTTCAACGCTGCCTAATAGGTGCATATTTTTAACAGCGCGTTCCAGCGTTAGCGTACTACCAGCCAAAGAGCCCGATGCCGTTCTCGCCACGCCATCGTGAACAAAAACATCCATTTTACCTAATTTATATTGTCCATCAATTAAACCACCTGCATTAATACAATCACTGATCAACGCGATTTTTTGCGGGCCTTTGAGTCTATAAATTAACTTTAAAATAGTAGGATGAAGATGCACACCATCAGCAATAACCTCCACCAGCGCATTGTCATCCATTAATACCGCCCCCGCGCAACCTGGATCGCGATGGTGAATGCCGCGCATGCCGTTAAATACATGCACACCACCACATGCACCATGCCCAAGCGCCTGCTGCGTTTGTTCATAAGTGGCATCACAATGACCTAACATCACTCTAACACCTTGTGCTGTAAGGTATTGGATCAGCGTATTGGCACCGGGTTTTTCAGGTGCTAATGCCACCACCTTTAAGCTACCGTTGGCCGCCTTAATCATCGCTTCTAAATGCGGCTGCGATAATTCTAAAAAATAATCTTGGTTATGCGCACCTTTATGTATTTCACTAAAAAACAAGCCTTCGCTATACCCCCCCAAAACCTGTGCACCACTAGGTTGCTGCGTATATGCTTGGCCAATTATAGCCATCGCATTAAGGGTTTGTTGCCAGTCAGTCGTTACCGTTGTCGCTAAAAACCCCGTCACTCCATGCTCTGCAAGTGAGCATGAAATTGTTTCAATGCTACTCATTTTACAATCAATGACATCGCAGCCCTCGCGACCATGAATGTGTAAATCAATTAAACCGGGAATAATCGCAGCATCACCGTAATCATGAATTGGCACATCCGCTTTGGGGCTTTCTGTAAAGTCACTAATACGACCATTATCAATTAACATTAGGTGGTCTTTCAGTACGGTCTCTTGGCAATATATAGTCTCTGCCTTAACGTAAAAGACTGGCTCAGTCATGATAATACTCCAACTTGCGCTTTAGCTAAAATTGCAGCGCCACGGGCACCGCTAGCATCACCAAACTCAGCTAACACAATTTTTGGCACGCGAATATCAGCAAAAACATACGGTACTATTGCCTCTTCTAAGTTACTTACTAGCTCGTTAACTAATGACATACCACCACCGATCACAATTACCTCAGGGTCATACGCCATAATGATTGCCGCAAAGGTACTCCCCATTAAATCCAAGTAACATGCAAAGCTCTGCTGACAAAATACATCGCCTTTTCGTAAGCCTTCCACAATTTCAAAGGTGGTGAGTTCTTTTCCTGAAAAGTGCCGATGGATTCGCGCTAACCCGGGGCCAGCGATATAACTTTCAACACATCCTGTTAAACCACAGCCACATTTTAAAATAGGCAACTGGTATTTTTGTTGTAGCACTGCTGAAAGTGAATAATGCCCATATTCGCCAGCAATACCTTGCGCACTTTTGTACAGCTCACCATCAATGCATAACCCGCCACCGGCCCCAGTACCAATAATTGCACCAAACACACGAGTATGTTGTAAACCAATCGTGCTTTTTGCTTCAGAAAGTGCAAAACAGCGGCAATCATTTTCAATGGCGACTGGCCGGTTTATTAATTTTGCTAAATCTTGCGCTGCATTTTGACCTGTTGCATGAGGAACATTCGCGGATAAAACCTCTTGGTTCGCATTAATAATACCTGGCATGCCAATACCTACTGCACCACAGCACTGATATTTATGATCTGCACTTGAAATCATTTCCACTAACGCAGTTAAAAAATCTTGGTAACTCGTTTGCGGTGTTGCAATACGCCGTGACCCTAGTTGTTTTAATGAAGCGTCAAATACCGCAAGTTCAATTTTACTGCCGCCAATATCAATGCCATAAATATACTGCTTAGTCATTAATATCACCTTGTGAGAATGGATAAATAGTCACCCCTTGCACCACTCGGTTTACCTCACCGGTTGGACATGGGTTATCTACCGTAATACCTAGTTGCCACGCTTTATAGAAGGATATTATTTGTGCGCACACCATATAATACAGGCCATTAAATACATCATCTAACTGCTCAGCTGAAGCCTCACTTGGTAAGGCTAACGTATGTACTGCAATCGCTTGATTATCGCCTTGCAGCTCATTTAGAAGGTCAGTATCATATTGTTTTGTATAGTTATTATTTGAACCAAATAAGACGATTAACGTTTTATCATCAACTAATGATTTTGGCCCATGGCGAAAACCAAGCGGGGATTCAAAATACCCCATTACTTGGCCTGCACTTAACTCTAATAGCTTTAACGCCGACTCTTGCGCATACCCTTTTAATGACCCAGCCCCTAAATACACCAGCCGATGCATTGGCAACTCAGCCAACTCTTTTAATTGAGTTAACTTGCTCGGAATATTTTTATCAATACTGTCAGCCATCGTTAAAACGGCATTATCCACATCGCTAAATACCGCTAAGCTTGCCACCAGCATCGACGTAAAACTACTGGTCATTGCAAAGCTTTGGTCAAGTGTTTGTGTTGGCATCAATAACGAGAAATAGTGCTCATCCTGCGCCGCTTGCTTATTCAGTGCGCCATCAGGGTTACAGGTAATAAATAAATGAGCACAGTGTTTTACATAGTTATTCACTACACCAACAGCAGCAACACTTTCAGGGCTATTACCTGAGCGTGCAAAAGAGACCAATAACGTTGGCCTATTTTTTTGTAAATACTGCTGCGGGCAAGCCACTAGCTCGGTGCTACTAATACTGAGACATGGAATATCTAACTGTTGGTTTAAGTAACCAACAACCGCCTCGCCAACATACGCAGAGGTACCGGCCCCAGTAAAAACTATTTGCGCATTAGGCTTATCCAACACATTTGCAAGCCAAGCATCTAATTGCTTGCGTACAGCACTTACCAAGCTGAGTGTTTCTCGCCAGCAGCCACTTTGCTGCATAATTTCTTTTGCTGTCCATGCACTATTTCTAGCTTCTAAAAGCGTTTCATCAATTGCTAAATAACTCGACATTGCTACCTCACTTACGTCTATTATTGTTTAAAGCACGCATCTGCGTAGCGACTGGTTACTTGCATTATGTGATGAAGTACCAAAGATTTAGGGTTGTTCTGAAGTGTTTTATTACGTACAGCTAGATACTGTAACGGCATATACTGGCTTAGTAGTGGCAAGGGGATCGGCTGTTTTTGTAAGTTACTAAATAGCGTTTCAACCGCATTTTTATTGCCTTGCTGGCCCCAATAATAACGAATACGATCACTAAAGCTAAAGCGGCGATATAGCTGCTGCAGTGATTGTTCGACTTGATAAAAACGCTGCCAGTTTTTTGGAAACTGCTGCATATCGGCATCAACTACAGTGCGTAAATGCGAGCACTGTTCAGTACCTATGAGCGCATCTTCAATATGGCTTAATGCAAATAAAGCTTCACGTAGTGCAAATGTAAGCTCAGGGCCTACTTTTAAAATCGCGAAATGGTCATTCACTAGCTGCTGATATGCCACCGGCGTTTGGTAATCCGTTGAATGCGCCTCAAAGGCAATACCTTCAACGGTTGTTATGTACTGTTTTAGTTGCTGTGCTTTACTGCTGTCGTAATCAAATACTTGGGTATTATCAAATTCAACCCCCGGCTGTACAACTAATCCCACTACACGCTGCCATGCAGATGATAAACCGAGCTGTAAAAATGCATCGTGATGCAGCGCTAAGGTACTTGCAACATGGGCAGTTTGCGTAACAGCGAGCGTGTCAATATGCTCATCTGCTCCACCTGGTGGGGGGACTTCAGTGCCTATCACGTACACCAAATCACTGTGACCAAATGTATCAACGGCTGTTTTTTCAGCCACAGCACACAACTGCGCCGCACGTATTGCCACCGTTTCATCTGCTAAAATTGCGTCGTCATCAGCGCAGCGCATACTGGTATCTAGGTGGATTTTTTTGAACCCTGCCGCCACATAACCAGCAATTAACTGATCAGCCTTTTGCATCGCTGATCCAGCATCCTCGTCACACCAACACACTGGGCCTAAATGATCTCCACCTAGGATCAGTTTATCGACCGCAAACCCCTGCTCAGTCGCTAGCTGCTCAACAAATGCTATAAAATCAGTAGGCAACATGCCGGTATAACCGCCAAATTGATTAACCTGATTAGCAGTCGCTTCTATTAGTAGGTAACTGCTGTCTTGCTTGGCTTGCAATATGGCGGCTTCAAGCACCAATGGATGCGCCGAACACACGGCATAAATACCTTGTTTTTCACCCCGTTTATTCGCTGCGATTAATTGCTGTAATATCGTCATTGCAAGCCTCTATGTTGGTTAATCTTTTGTAGTTATGACTAAAGTCAAAGGTCAATTATGTGTAGCTGTACACCCGCATTCTCGATGGCCGTTTTAATCTCAGCTGGAATGCCACTGTCTGTTATCAATACATTTACTTCACTGGCGGCTATAATTTTATGCACGCCTTTACGGTTAAATTTACTGGAATCGGTAACAACAATGATCTCTCGCGATACTTCGCACATCACTCTGTTTAATAAGGCTTCCAATTCAAAATGCGTCGTGATCCCCACATCTTTTTCAAAACCATCAACACCTAAAATCAACTTATCAAAGTGGTACTGCTGCAAATGCTGCTCAGCTTGGCGGCCATAAAATGACAATGATTTTTTACGTAGCGTGCCGCCAGTCATTAATACTTCAACGGATGGTGCATTCAACAGCGAATGTGCGACATTCAACCCGTTAGTCATCACCACGACACCATGGTGATTGGTTAAATTTTTAGCGACCTCTTCCGTTGTGGTCCCTGAATCTAAAATGATCGATTCACCATCTTTAATTAAGCTTGCAGCAAATTTGCCTAGCCGCTCTTTAATTCCGCGATTTGCGTCATGCTTCTCTTTTAATGACAACTCTTGCGTAAGGCGATTACTCATTACAGCACCACCGCGAGAGCGCACCAACAAACCTTTTTCATCCAATTCATTTAAATCATTTCGAATAGTAACCGTCGATACGCCAAACAGCTGAGCAAGCTCAGGAACCTGTACGCGTTCTTGCTTGCAAACTAATTGCACAATTTCATGACGTCTTTCGATAGTGTTAAGCATGCCCGCTCTCTTTCATTATTTACTTTCATTCATTGTACTCAGCTTTCACTTACTTTCAATTTAATTTATTTACATTTTTTATTTATTAACAATAAATAACACCAAACAATTGAATTAAAACAATTTAAATGCAAATTAAAATTACACACCGCTAAAAGTGAAAGCAAATGAAAGATTTTTATCTTGCTTTGATGTTTTCTTGGGTGTACAAATAAAAGACTACGAAAGCGAATTCACAAATAATAAACATATAAGGGCAATGTCATGGGCGATCTCAACCGTAGACGGTTTTTACAATCAATGGCCGCAATTGCAGCAACAAGCGCAGCTTTAGGCTGCGCTTCGACAGTAAATCCCAAATCAATACTCAGAACGCCGCAACAAGGACGTTCAACCCTTGGCTTAACAGTGCCAAAAATGGATGTAGTAAGAGTGGGCTTTATTGGGGTTGGTGAACGCGGAGTTGGCGCTGTAAAACATTTTTGTCATCTTGATGGCGTTGAGATAAAAGCTATTTGTGACACCCATCAAGCCGTAGTAGACAGAGCTGTGAAAGTTGTTGTTGATAAAGGCTTTAAAAAACCAGATACCTACGGTAAAAGTGACCTCGATTATAGGCGTATGTTAGAACGCCAAGACATTGATATTGTCATTATTTCAACACCGTGGCAATGGCACACCCCCATGGCTGTCGATACCATGGAAAGCGGTAAACACGCTTTTGTTGAAGTGCCCGCAGCCGTTACCGTTGAAGAAGCATGGCAGCTTGTTAATACCTCTGAGCGCACACAAAAAAATTGCATGATGTTAGAAAATGTTTGCTACGGCCGTGACGAGCTCATGGTGCTTAATATGGTTCGCCAAGGCGTTTTTGGAGAGTTATTGCACGGTGAAGCGGCGTACATTCATGAACTTCGCTGGCAGATGAAAGAAATTGATCATAAAACAGGTTCTTGGCGCACCCCTTGGCACGCAGCTGTTGATGGTAATTTATACCCAACTCATGGTTTAGGCCCAGTGTCCCAGTATATGAATATTAACCGTGGCGACCGTTTTGACTATATAAGCTCAATGAGCTCGCCATCATTAGGGCGCGCCGCCTACGCTAAAAAAGAATTTCCCGCAGATCATAGCCGCAATAAGCTTAACTACATTGCGGGTGATATGAACACCAGTATTATCAAAACAGTAAAAGGTCGTAGCATTATGGTGCAACACGACACCACCACGCCACGCCCTTACTCTCGTCACAACCTAATTCAAGGCACTAACGGCGCATTTGCAGGCTTTCCAAATCGAATCGCACTTGAGCAAGGTGGCAGTAAAAGCTACCACGAGTGGGATTACGACATGGCTGATTGGTATAACAAATACGATCACCCGCTCTGGCAAAAAATGGGCGCTGAGGCTGAACGTAACGGCGGCCATGGCGGCATGGACTTTTTAATGTTTTGGCGCATTGTGTTTTGCCTGCGTAACGGCGAACCACTTGATCAAGATGTGTATGACGCAGCCGCATGGTCTGCTGTTTTCCCATTATCAGTAGAGTCTGTCGCTGATCGTAGTAACAGCAAGGACTTCCCTGATTTCACTCGCGGCCTTTGGCAGCAAGCAAAGCCACTTGGCATTATTTCGTGATTTCCCCCAAGCGTACTGGAAAAAGACACCCAACACGCTTGGTAATAAACCAATAAAAAATAACCATCAACAAGTAAAATACAGGTAACTATTATGAAAGCACAATTAAAACTGTCCACCCTGTTTTTGTCCATGAGTGCCATTTTCAGTGGTGCTACGCTGGCTGCTGAAGAAGACAAAAAAAAGGAAAAAGAAGCCGAGACCGAGCAGGTAGAAGTAATCGAAGTCAGAGGTGTTCGCTCAAGTATTAAGGAATCCCTGTATTTAAAACAACAAGCCGTTGGGGTTATGGATGCCATAGTAGCAGAGGATATTGGTAAGTTTCCCGATCAAAATATTGCAGAGGCACTGCAACGGATGACGGGGATTGCGATTACCCGTAACGGTGGCGAGGGCCAAAATGTTACCGTGCGAGGTTTAGGTGGTGACTATAACGTAACCACCGTTAATGGTCGGCGCATGGCATCAGAGCATTCCAGCCGTAACTTTAATTTTGACTTAATCGCCCCTGAAATCGTCCAATCCCTCGAAGTATATAAATCCCCACAAAGTAAAACACAAGAAGGCGGCATTGGCTCTGTCATCAATATCAAAACCCGTAAACCTCTCGATTTAGACGGTTTTACTTTATCTGGCAGTGCAAAAGGTATTTATGAAGAGCGTACGGGTGATATAAATCCACAAGCATCCTTTTTGATTAGCGATACTTTTTTTGACGACACCTTTGGCGCATTATTTACCGCGGTTTATTCTGAGCGTACTCAACGAGCAGATTCTTATGAAGGCCAAGGGTTTTATGATCCAGACGAAAATGTAGACGTTCGTATTCCAATCGATAGCAATGGTAACGGTATACTTGAAGATAATGAGCAATCATATCCCTCGATCATTCCAGGCTACGTACGTTATTCAAACTGGCAAGATACCCGTGAACGCCTTGGCGCAAGCCTAGCGCTACAATGGCGCCCCTCTGACAAGTTTGATGTGAACTTTGATAGCATGTACTCACAGTACGAAACCAATGGCGAACAATATCAGATTTCATTTGTCACCTATGATGAATCATGGACTCCCGGCATTCCGGCAATCGGTGAAGTAAAATTTAATGATGATGGCAATGCAAATTACGTAGAGTTAGTTGATGGCGCAATGGCAGAACTGCTTAATGTATCTGTACCGCGTAATACCGATACATGGCAATGGGGCTTTAATACAGTTTGGTATGCCACAGAAAGCTTAACGGTTGATTTAGATATTTCACAATCACAAGCAAAAAATGTGAGTAACGGTAATAACCGCTTTATTGTTGCGCGTGGCTTTGTTGATGGTATCACTATCGACCAAACCGGCAGTAATATGCTACCAGATGTAACAATGACACCAGCGCTTAGTTCTGAGCAACCTTTTGGCGCACATTACAGCTACAACTCCGGCACCGATGTTAAAGACAAAATCGAAGAAGTACGCCTAGCAGCAACTTACATCCCTTCGTTTGAACTCGTCAAAGATGTGCAATTTGGTCTACATTACGGTAAACAAACTAAAGAGCGCAGCGTATTTAAATCTAAAAATGCCTCCATGTTTAGTAACGGTGGTGCTTACTTCAAAAATTCTGAATACGATAGCTTTGATGACTCAAGTGTAGAAGAGCTTGGCGGCTTAAATTTATTCCGCTTACCTGCTGATGTATTAGTCCCTGCTAATTTTGATAACTTCTTAGATGGCGAACCCGGCAAACACCCTGATCCATGGGCAAGCTTTGATTACGACAAGCTGTATGCTTTTTATGAAACAATCAACCCACAAGCAGCTCAAGATAAAATAGTTGCAAAAAACAGCCCTAAAGATTCATTTGCACTAACAGAGCAAACCCTAGCCGCCTTTGTTGAAACAAACCTACAAGGCGATATAGGCCAATTACCGTTTGCACTGAACATGGGCGTGCGGGTTATTAAAACCGATGTAACATCGGATGGTTACACCTTTGATGTTGAAAATGTTCGCTATAATGTGACTGAAAAAGATGGCGCATTAAGCTACCGTGTTGATGGTGATATTGACGATTATTATGCACGCTCAACCACAGAAGAAAGCTACACGGATGTACTGCCTAGCTTAAACTTCAAACTTAATTTACGCGATGATTTATTGTACCGCTTTAGTGCCGCAAAAGTGATCACACGGCCAAACCTTGGTTACTTATCACCGTACAGTTATTTAGATTTTAATAATGCTGAATACCATGCCTCTAACCCAGGTATCAAACCACTGAGAGCAAATCAGATTGATACCACTATTGAATGGTACTTCTCTGATTATGGCGCACTCACATTTGCAGCTTATTATAAAGACATAGAGTCTGTCATAGCCCGTGGCCGTGTAGGCACAGCACAAGTAGGTAATTACTTTAAAGATGGCGTTGCAGTAGACGGCCCTATTTTTACTAAAATTTCACCTACATCAGAAAAAGGCGCAACCATTTTAGGCTTTGAAACAGCTTATCAACAATCTTTTGATGAAATACTCCCAGCCCCCTTTGATGGCTTAGGCGTACAAGTAAACTATACTTTTACAGATAGTAGCTATGACGATGAAGAATTAAACGACCTTCCTTTTGTAGGAATGTCTGAGCATTCGTATAACGCGGTTATTTATTATGAGAAAGGTGATTACCAAACGCGTATTGCTTATAACTGGCGCGACGATTACCTTGTATACCCAGACGCATGGGGCGGCCCAGAATGGGCGGCTGATTATGGTCAATTTGATTTTAGTGCTAGCTACAACATTACTGAAAAAATGCGCGTTGATTTAAGCGTAACTAACTTAACAAACGAACGACAATGGTCGTATGTTAAAACTGAAGAACAGATTCGTCGCTTGGCGCGCTATGGTCGCTCGATTAGCTTGGGCTTTTCGGCATCATTTTAAGCTGATTAGCGCCGTTTATCGGCGCTTTTTTATGGAACACACTATGAGATTTTTACTACTTGCTGCCTCATTAATAGGGAGCTTATTTTCTCCCTTTGTAACGGCGACTCAAACCACTGACTACTTTATTCCCAGTTATGGCAATAGTGCCACCAGCCATAGCATTAAAGAAAACAAAGAACTTATCAGCGATGAAGGGATTACGCATTGGCAAGACCCCACAATACCAATAAATCACTACTTTTACCTGCCAACAAAAACCCCTTTTAATTTAAAATTACGTGTAAAAGTGACCGATGGCAACAGTCAATTAAAAGTCGACTTTAATCAACACAGCCAAGTTATTAAACTCACTAACCAACAATTTCAAGACATCGATCTTGGGAAGTTCAACCCAACTGATGCTGGCTATCAGCAACTCACGCTTAGCGGGTTAACTCGCAGCAGCAACACCTTTGCTGATATTCAAGGGGTTATTGTCACGCTAAATAAAGACGCTGCTGCCCCATTATATGTAAAAAATGATATTTATTGGGGTCGTCGTGGGCCATCTGTGCATTTAAACTACCCAGTAGCTGATACCACTAAAAACTATCAATGGTTTTATTCAGAGCTGTCTGTGCCACAAGGTTACGATAAGCAAGGTTCTTATTTTATGGCCAATGGTTTTGCAGAAGGCTACTTTGGCATTCAAGTTAATTCAGCCACTGAACGGCGCGTATTATTTTCAGTGTGGAGTCCTTTTCATACCGATGACCCTGCTGCTATTCCTGTGGAAATGCGTATTCAACAACTTGCTAAAGGCAAAGATGTTTACACCGGTAAATTTGGTAACGAAGGGTCTGGTGGGCAAAGCTATTTAGTATTCCCTTGGCAAGCAGAGCAAACCTACCGATTTTTACTTAAAGTTAATCCGACTAACAATCTTGCCAATCATACTGATTACAGCGCCTACTTTTATGATCCTATTGCTGCAAAATGGCTATTTATCGCATCATTTAGACGCCCAAGTACCAATACATATGTAACAAGACCACACAGCTTTTTAGAAAACTTTATCCCTGATGCAGGCCAGTTTGAACGTAAAGCACTTTATGGCAATCAATGGCTTAAAGACACGCAAGGGCAGTGGCATGCACTTACTAAAGCACGTTTTACCTATGATGCAACCGCCGCTAAAAAATCGAGAATGGACTATCAAGGTGGCACTGAGAATACGGGGTTTTACTTACGCAACACCGGCTTTTTTACAGGACCTACTAAATTACACAGCGAATTTGAACGCCCAGTGAGTCAAGCGCCTGAGGTAAACTTAAACGCCTTGCCTAACAATTAAAGTTATTTCAACGTCGCGTTTTGTCCAATCCGCATATTTGTCGCTCCTTCAAGCGGCAAATATACTATAGTACGTAATCGACAACTGGCCTTACACGAATGTTTACAATCGATTTTCCTGACGCCCGGTTACAAGCAAATACTGTGTCACTTAAAAATAAAAACACGATAAAATTAATAGTTTTTTCATTATTTTTCTTAATTTTTTTAGAAGGAGACAGGTCTGCAAACTATAAGACCTGTCCTTGAGATTTCATAAAAGGCAAAATGCAAGACCTAACCCTAACACTTTTTTAGTAGCTTTCGAACCATTCATAAGGCGAGACTATCCCCCAAGCCCAGTCACCGAAAAAAAATAAAAAAGCAGCTGAAAAAATAATAATTACAATTATTAGTATTATTATTAAATTTAAAAAAGCCAATCTGGTTCCTTTAAGCCTAGTTATAACCTCAATAAAAAAAGAAACAGAGCCAAATAGTAAAACGACTATTATCAAACCTATTAATTTTGAAAGCTCTTGCTTTTCAAATATAAATTCAGTTACTAGTAACCAAATTAAAAAATAGAGCGCTGAAATATCGAGTACTAAAGTTAAGTCTGTATTTTTCTCTAAAAATAATGAATCAAATTTATCCGTCGCTAACAAGTATATAAACACAACAAAAAACTTTAAGTAAAAGCTAATTGAATAACCGATCTCAAACTTATCAAAATTTAAAAGGTATAAATCAGCCAATAAAAAAAGCGATATAACTAAAACTGATTGTAATATCGCACTTTTGTTAAAGAAATCAGGTCGACTATTCAATTACATACTTCCCATCTAGTCTAACTTTCATTCTTGGCTTTCCAGAACCCATTAAAGGTATTTTCATTCCTTTTCCCTTAAAAAACCTTGAACTTTGCATTACTGCTGGAGCTAAATCTATCAAACTAGTTGGTCGGACAGTTGCATTTGTTAATGTGGTAATCTCTCCGACTAAGCCAAACACTGCCGATCTTTCAGTTCGCGACATAAATGATAATCGCCCAACTCCTTTTCCTATTAAACCAGCTCCTGAATAAACTGCTGATGCAGTAATAGCTGTATCTATGAAAGCATTATAAACATTACTTTGACTTTCCAAGTAGTTACTTCTAATAGCGGCTAAACCAATACTAAAATCAGGTAAATGATCGTTAATCTCATTTTTAAAAGCACTCCAATTATCACCACCTAATATACTTGATACGTCCAAATCACTAGCTAAATCTTTTATACTTTGCAAAGTAGCATGATATAATTCTGGATTTCTCTGCATTTCAGCAATTTGTTTGCCATCAACCGAAAATCCATTCTGAGGCGCACTTCCTGGTGAAGTTGACCCCCCTGCCTCCTGAATTACTTGGTTTATTAGCTCCTTCCTCTACTGTAAGTGAAGGTGTTTCATTTCCACCATCAGTCTTGGTGGTAGCTTGCTCTTTAGGAGACTCTGAAGACTCGGGTACACACCCAGCTCCCGCTGCCATATTCAACATACAATTAACAGCGGCCCCTTTTGCAAAGCTTTTTGCAAACCCACCCGCAAAGTTGGCCATGGCTGTCCCACCACCATCTATCGCCTGAGCAATCCCTATCGCCATTTTCGCATAACCATAATACTCATAAGCCGTCAATATACCACCTATTACCGTGGCTGCTGCCCCTGTGACTATGCCATTGGCAATCGCTGCTTGTAATGCCCAAACCACCAAGGTCGCAAAAATATACCCACTTGGGTCGGTTTTGTTCAGCGGGTTATTCACCACGTACGAGTAACGGTTTAAGTTTTGAATATTCTCAGGTGCTTGCACCATGGGGTCTGCTTGTAAAAAGCGCCCAAGGATTGGGTCATAAATACGCCCGCCCATGTGTACCAGCCCCACTTCGTCCATTTGCTCGTGACCGGTATAACCACGTAAGGTGATTTTACTGGTAAATTTCGCTTGGTCGCTGAAATCCCTTGCCCATGTTTTGGCATCACGGCGCGCACCAAACACATCAAAGCTCATGGTTTGCTCAAGCTTACCATTGGCATCAGCAATCACATGGGTTGAACCTAAGTGGTCGTCTAGCATGTAGCGAGTGGTGGCTTGGTTATTAACCGAAATCAAGGGGGCAAATAAGCTTTTTAGTTTTTAAGTAAAGGCAAAAAGAAAAAGCTGACCCCATTATTTCAAACCATCGTGCATATTCACACCAATCGACGTCATTACTGGATGTATAGTCATATTTAAAGTGAGTTTAAAAAGTAACAACACTTGGTTTTTTGAATAAAAAGATCAAGAAAACACAGCTGCCTGCTTGACCGGAACTTTCTAATGGGTGACCCTATTCACTCTTTTTCCTATTTCTAAAAGCTTAATCTATGCTTCAAAACATCCATATTTAGATATAACCAGGCTGTTACTTGAAAACTCTCTGTACTCACTATTTATTTTCACAAATTCCATAAGCGAAACTATATACTCCTCTTCTGAAATGGTTAATTTATAAATTTTCTCTATTGGGATATCAATAATGAAGATTTCACCGGCTTTAATTTCAACTTCGAAAGGAGTTATTTTTTCATGATGTTTTAAAAAAATTTTCATGAAACTATTTCTATTACCAGTGTTAATGGCTTGCTTATATTCATCGTATTTAAATAAAGCTAACCCACTGAAATCAGTATTGAATCTTATTTTTCTTGAATCTTTTAAATTGTTATTACTGTAGCCTACTAATAAATTAAATTCTTCATTTTCAAAGTTACAGCTTAAATTGACTTTAACATCGACTGCCCTACTTTTAGCACAAGATAAACATGTGAATATCATCAAAGTTACAATAGCTAGTTTTTTAATCAACATAATTTTTCCCCATAATACTATGTTCTAAAACATAAGGGTTGTGCCTCAAATGAGAAATAGCAGACTGTCTTTTACTCGGTGAAAACGATCTATGAGCTACAGAATTAAGAGCCTTTATATCCTTAATCCTTGAGCCAAAACTGGTATCTCCATTATGCACATGACCATAATCAAAACTTGGTAAATGTGATACTTCATGAATAATTGTAGTTTGAGGAACATCACCATATCGAAGGTTACTCTTAAAGTAATTGTTAGAAAACCCGATTTGAGTAGAGCCAGCCTCAGCAAAGTCACTACCTCCAGTCTTATAATGATAGAAGTCATCTCTTCCCATAGAATTCATTTTAGAAACCATACCTTCTAGATCTTTAGAAAGACTCTCAGCAACTGAAGCAAATGCCTCCGCATCCATGTCCATACTCGCATTATAACCATAGTTATACGCAATTCGTTTGTAATCCGCAGAAGTTGGATCTTTGTAATAATTTAAGTTGACACCCATCTTAATTATTCACCGAAAGCAAACTTTAGGATGGGTGTCATCTTTGTTTCCCCCTTGCACCATGGGTTCTGCTTGTAAGAAGCGCCCAAGAATAGGGTCGTAAATACGCCCGCCCATGTTTTGGCATCACGGCGTGCACCAAACACATCAGAGTTCATGGTTTGCTCAAGCTTACCACTAGCATCAGCAATCAAGACCTGATAATCATATAGAAAGCTCCTCGAGTTTTTCGATACAGTTGTGTTGACCAAAACATAAACAGTATCACGAGGAGCTTAGTATGAAACTATATGGTGGAATTGACTTGCATTCAAATAAGCTTACGGAACATTTCAACACCAGTACAAGTAGAACGAGTTGTATCATTGATACCAACAATTTCTACTTCGTCATTGATGCGGATGATACCAGCTTCAACACGACCAGTTACAACAGTACCACGACCTTGGATTGAGAAAACGTCTTCGATAGGCATGATGAATGGCTTATCGATGTCACGCTCTGGCTCTGGGATGTAAGTATCAAGTGCTTCTGCAAGCTCAACGATCTTGTCTTCCCACTCTTTCTCGCCTTCTAACGCTTTAAGCGCAGAACCCGCGATTAGTGGTAAGTCATCACCAGGGAAATCGTATTCAGAAAGAAGTTCACGAACTTCCATTTCTACTAGCTCAAGTAGCTCTTCATCATCAACCATGTCACATTTGTTCATGAACACGATGATGTAAGGAACGCCAACTTGGCGAGAAAGTAGGATGTGCTCACGAGTTTGTGGCATAGGACCGTCAGTAGCCGCAACTACTAAGATAGCGCCGTCCATTTGAGCAGCACCTGTGATCATGTTTTTAACATAATCGGCGTGACCAGGACAATCTACGTGTGCGTAGTGACGTGAAGGAGTATCGTATTCAACGTGAGACGTTGAAATTGTGATACCGCGCTCACGCTCTTCTGGAGCGTTATCGATTGATGCGAAGTCTTTAGCTACACCACCGTATACTTTTGCAAGTACGTTAGTGATTGCTGCAGTTAGGGTAGTTTTACCGTGGTCAACGTGGCCGATTGTACCAACGTTTACGTGCGGTTTTACGCGTTCAAACTTTTCTTTTGCCATGACGGAACCTATCAGTTTTGTGTATCTAGATTACATATGAAAATAATCCACCAGTAGGTAGATTAAGTTAAATTTTTCAAATTTCAAATAGTTTTTTCTGACAGATAAAGGAAGTATTCAAGAAGATTCTTAGACTGGTGCTGATAGGCAGAGTCGAACTGCCGACCTCACCCTTACCAAGGGTGCGCTCTACCAACTGAGCTATATCAGCAACACCAGAAACTGGAGCGGGCAGCGGGAATCGAACCCGCATCATCAGCTTGGAAGGCTGAGGTAATAGCCATTATACGATGCCCGCGTTAGGAACCTGTTCTTAAACTACCTCTAACCGTCAAGAATAAAGTGGTGGAGGGAGCTGGATTCGAACCAGCGAAGGCTGAGCCGTCAGATTTACAGTCTGATCCCTTTGGCCGCTCGGGAACCCCTCCACGATAATTCTTGACTAAACACGACTCATAAGAGAAGTGGTGCCGACTAACCGAGTCGAACGGTTGACCTACTGATTACAAGTCAGTTGCTCTACCAGCTGAGCTAAGTCGGCACTGCTTTAGTACGGGGCGAGATATTAGAGTAAGGTGCGAGTTGATGCAACAGTAAAATTAAAAAAAATATGAATTTATGTGTTAAATGCTCACAAATCAGGCAAAAACCATGTTTTCTCTATTTATTATTCAATAAATACCACTGGTTCAGGCCTTTCATGACTAATTGCGAGTCAAAAACAGCGCCCGAAAACTGCGCTTGTAATAACTTGGCATAACCACCAGCAAAAATTAATTGTGGTTTTTTACCACTTAAGTGCAATTTAGCTTGTTCAACTGCACCAATAGTGGCCACTAATGCGCCATTTTTTAAACCGTTTGGTGTGTTTACGCCTAATTGATTACTAAATTCGGTATGTTGATCATCGAATACCCGCTGAGTATTTTGTGTTAATGAGCGAGTCATTAAATCAAGGCCAGGTAAAATCCAACCACCTAGGTGCTGTCCTTGTGCTGTAAGTACGTCAATTGTTGTGGCTGTGCCAGTGTCTACCACTATGCAATTTTGCTGTGGCCATAATGCAAATACGGCAATAAGTGCAAGCCAGCGATCAATCCCTAAATTATCATAGTGTTGATACGCGCATTGCAAACCGCCGAGCTCTTTACTTACTTTAGCCTCAAAACATGGCACTTTATGCAAATTAGCTTGCGCAAGTAGGGCGTGCAGCTGGTCACTTTTCCCAACACAGGCATAAATAAGCTCGTTAATTTGCGGCCAAGGCAGCGCATTTACATCACACGGTTTAATTTCGCCTTGCTGGTATAACGTCGCTTTAAGTGCTGTATTACCTACATCAATCAGTAATCTCATAGCTGCGCCTTGCGTAACGAAATTTCACCACCGTAATAACTTTTAACCTCGCCATCTTGGCGAATACGAATACCACCGTTAGCATCAATGCCTTCACAAATACCACGCCAGCTACGATGCCCGGTATTTAGTTCCACACACTGCCCAGCAAAGGCGTTGAGTAAATTCCATTGTTGGTACATGTCATGCAACCCCGTTTGGCTGTACTGTGCTAAACGCAGCTCAAGGTGATAGGTCAAATGCGCCACCAGCTGATTTTTATCTATTTGCTCACAGTGTTGATTCAAATCTGTCCACGCTTGGTCGATTTGCTGACTAAAACTCTCAGGCATTTGCAAGTTAATACCAATGCCGATTACTAGCTGACACGGCCCTTGTGGTTGACCATCGAGCTCAACTAAAACACCTGCTAGCTTTTCTTTATTAAGGTAAATATCATTGGGCCACTTGAGCTCAATATCTAACTGGTACAGTGCTTTTAATGTATCGTAAACAGCCAAACCAACAGCGATAGACATGCCCATTGCGGCTTGTAGGCCGTCATCTAACCGCCAGAAATAACTGTAGTACAGGTTTGCACCAAATGGTGACTGCCAAACTCGCCCACGACGCCCGCGCCCTGCCTGCTGCATTTCAGCCACAATTACAGTGCCGGAGTCTAGTGTTTGTTTTGCTGCAATACGACGCATCAGTTCACTGTTGGTTGAATCGATAATAGGATGTACTTCAACTTGCGCGCCACGAGATCCAAGTGCTTGGTAACACTGCGCTATTTTATTTTGATCAAGTAAGCCAACCGTATTATTCAAACTGTAGCCCTTACCGCTGACTTTAAAAATATCTAACCCCATCTCTTGCAGGCTTTGAATGTGCTTACTGACTGCAGCCCGGCTAATACCCAGTTGTTCACCTAATAATTGCCCCGAAATAAAGCCTCCTTGGTTGAGGGCATTCAAAATTGCGAGCTTATTACCATCTGGCGCCTTCATGCTGGCTCCTCTAAATTTATAAGGTACTCAGCATCGCCATTTATCAACCGTACTTCGTGTTGTAATTTTATTTGATAACGCTGCCAAACTTGCTGTTGGATGTATTTAACCATAGTCACAAGGTCGCTCCCTCGACTATTACCATGATTAACAAGTACCAGTGCTTGTTGTTGATGTACCTCAATACCCGCTATGCGGTGACCTTTTAAGCCAGCCTGCTCTATTAACCAACCAGCGGCCACTTTATGATGTTCGCCATCGTAATAATAATGGGGCAACTGCGGGTACACTAGGAGCAACTCATTGAGTAGCGCGTTTGCTATAATTGGGTTTTTAAAGAAGCTCCCTGCATTAGCAAGCACGTAAGGGTCGGGTAATTTGCTGTTGCGTGTTTTAATAACTTGTTCAAAAACCGCTTGCGGTGTGACTTGTTCAAGCTGCTGCAAAGGACCATAGCTTAACTCTGGTTGCCACAACTGAGGCAAAGCGAATGCCACTTTAGTAATTACCGCTTTATTTTTTAATCCGTGCTTAAAAATAGAGTCACGGTAACCAAACTCACACTGCTCGGCAGATAAGCGAATAAACTGCTTACTGGCAATATCAAAATACTCAACATATTCAACAAACTTTGCCAGCTCAACACCATACGCACCAATGTTTTGCACGGGAGCAGCCCCGACAGTACCGGGGATCAGCGCGAGATTTTCAAGCCCAGGCATACCTTGCTTGAGTGTATAAGCAACCAATTGATGCCAGTTTTCACCTGCAGCAATCTCAAGCAAGTAATCATGCACACGCTGCGTTACTGTGATACCTGTGGTAGCCATTTTAATAACCACACCTTGGTAGTCATTTAAAAAAACCGTATTACTGCCCTCTCCCAATATACAAAAAGGCAGGCTAAACGATTGCTGCTGCAATTGTCTGTTGTCGGTGATTACACTTATTTGTGGGCACTGACTCGGTAAAGAAAACGTATGAAAAGGTTGCAGGGACTGAGCCACAAAAGCCTCAAAGGTTACCAATAACTAATCATACTAGTGTAACTCATCATCGTTTATGCAAGCCACCTGATTGTAAAAATTGTTCAACCCTGATGGTCAATCATGATATAAAACCTGCACTTATTATTTCCGTTCAAGGCCAATATGAAACTCACACCTATTTTTTTAAGCCTTGCCATGGCGGGCGCTTGCTCACACGCCACGGCGAATGCTGTTGACGAACACACTTACGCAAACCTTAATGATGTTATTACCACTCACCTACACCTCGACTTAGATGTCGACTTTGCTGATAAGCAATTAGAAGGGTTTGTTGAGCACACATTACAATGGCAAGATAACAGCAGCAAAACGCTCGTACTTGATACGCGCGACTTAGATATTGATAAAATAATGTATCAAGATCAAAACGGCGGCTGGCATAAAGCCTCTTACACGCTCGCTAAGCGCGATGATGTTAAGGGCTCAAAACTGACCATTACATTTAAAAGCCAAGCGCAAAAAGCTCGTATTTATTACAATAGTCGCCCTGAGGCATCTGGTTTACAATGGTTAACACCTGAGCAAACGGCCAGCAAAACGCATCCATTTATGTACAGCCAATCACAGGCAATTCATGCCCGCAGCTGGATCCCAGTACAAGATACACCAGCAATGCGTGTTACTTACTCTGCGCGTATTCATACGCCAAAAGATGTGCGTGCAGTAATGAGTGCCGACAATAAAGATGCGCTTTATAAAGACGGTGACTACATTTTTGATATGCCTCAAGCCATCTCACCTTACTTAATTGCAATTGGTGCTGGTAATTTAGAATTTAAAGCTATGTCTAAGCAAACCGGTATTTTTGCTGAGCCAACTATTTTGGATGCATCGGTTGCTGAGTTTAACGATACCCAAGCAATGATCGACAAAACCAATGCAATGTACGGTGAATATGCATGGGGTCGTTATGACTTATTAATGCTACCGCCAAGTTTTCCATTCGGTGGCATGGAAAATCCACGTCTATCATTCATCACGCCAACGGTTGTTGCTGGTGATAAAAGCTTAGTTAACCTGATAGCACATGAACTCGCTCATTCTTGGTCTGGTAACTTAGTGACGAATGCCACGTGGGAAGATTTATGGTTAAACGAAGGCTTTACCTCATACGTTGAAAATCGCATTATGGAAGAAGTTTTTGGTCGCGACCGCGCCGTAATGGAACAAGCACTCGACGCAGCAGGCCTTCGCGCGCAACTTAAAACGATTGATGCACCAGATACCCGTCTTAACTTAAAACTTAATGGCCGTGATCCAGATGATGCATTTAGCTCAGTACCATACACTAAAGGCCAGCTGTTCTTAATTTACCTTGAAAATAAATATGGTCGCGATAAGTTTGACCCATTCGTTAAGACCTACTTTAACGAATTCTCATTTAAGTCACTCACAACAGCTGAGTTTGTAACTTATATCAAAGCAAACTTAATTGAAAAGTATCCTGGTGTTGTCAGCATGGATAAAGTAAACGAATGGATTTTTGAGCCAGGTTTACCCGCAGACGCGCCAAACCCAACATCAGATGCCTTTGATAAAGTAGATAACGCAACACAAACGTGGTTAACAGGCAGCACAACCGCAGCGCAACTACCGACAAACAATTGGACTGTGCATGAGTGGTTACACTTTTTAAATAATCTACCACGCGATTTAAGCATTGAAAAAATGACCGAGTTAGATGCAGAATTTAATCTTACGCAGTCAACCAACGCAGAGCGTGCTTTTGCATGGTATATGCTTGCAGTAGGAAATGGTTATCAAGCAATCTATCCGGCGCTTGATAATCATTTATCAGGCATTGGTCGTCGTAAACTAATTGTACCGCTGTACAAAGCACTTGTTACACATGGTAAACGTGAGTGGGCAAACAAGGTGTACTTAAATGCACGCCCAGGTTACCACCCTCTTGCACAAGGTACTATTGACGCATTATTTGTTAAGTAAGCATCAAAAGAAAGGGCGATAAATCGCCCTTTTTTGTTTTTAAATAGGCTTTTTGGTTCTTACTTTGTGATTTTTTTGATGAATGCTTGTCGTTCTTGCTCACTGGCTTGCTGCCACCAAAAATCAAGCATCGCTGCTGCATTGGGTACGCCCTCATTTATTGGCGCAGTACGAGAGACTGGTGCATTATTTGTGGTAGTAACAGTTCTATGGCCCGTTGGTGGCGCCTTTTTCTGACCCTTAGTACCAGTAATATCCTCAGCGGCAATGAGATCTAATGGGATCCCCAGTGATGCCCCCTTAGCTTGCAAACTAACTTGTGGAGCCTCGGCGAATACTTTGGCTGCAACTGCATTTTCAGCACGATTAAATACGACATCATAATCAGTGCCTGATGCGATGGTCACGTTTACCCAAAATGGTTCAGAGTCAATCACTTCATGCTCATCGTAACTTAACTCATAAAGGTCTGAATATTTAAGCTTGAATTGATACTGTCCTGGGGCTAAATCTAATTCATCTATACGATTAAAAAATGACTGTTCAATTTTTTTATCCCCGACCTGCAAAGGAATAATTTCCTCCGGAAAATAAACTGTCTCAGCAAAACTAGCTGCACTGAGTAATAACGATACGACACCACCTAATACTATTAATTTACGCATATGAACTCCTTGTTGTTTGATTTGAGTTTGACACTGCAAACAAAGTTTGTCATTAGTGCACTTTACTCCACGTTAATAAAGGATCTCAACCGTGAGCCAAGAAACTATATTTACAAAAATTATTAATCGCGAAATTCCCGCAGACATTGTTTACGAAGACGATCTCGCTCTAGCATTTAAAGACATTAATCCTCAAGCGCCTTTTCATGTACTAATTATCCCAAAAAAAGCGATTGCAACAATTAATGACATTACTGAGCAAGATGCTCCTTTAGTCGGCCATCTATACGTGGTTGCAGCAAAACTAGCTAAACAACAAGGTTTTAGCGAAGATGGGTTCAGAGTAGTAATGAACTGTAATCAACATGGTGGGCAAACTGTTTATCATATTCATTTACATATGCTTGCCGGAAAAAGTATGGGATGGCCACCATACCAAGATAAGAAGAAAGAATTGGTATAGTAATTTTTACTCTAAACTTTTATAAACACGCACAACTTTAATTAAATGTTATAAATGTGTTTATATTCAAATAGATAATCGAAAAAAGTATGGCTAATTTTTAACAACTAATACCTTGAAGCTAGTAAAATTGTATTTTTCCTGCCTATTAATAGGAAATTTCTAATACGAAAGGCGCGGATTGCGTGTTAGGATTAATTAGTCAACTTTATTCAAGAGTAAGTAAGTATGAGTAGTTCAGCCTTTTTGTTACTAGATCTAGAGCCAATCAATACAATTGGTATTAATGTATTAGAGCCTTTATTAAAAACCCAAGGGCTCAATGTTACTACAGGAACTAATATTTTAGACATTCCTGAGGGTACCCGCTTATTATTTATTGAAACATCAAGCCAAGATGCGTGGGGGAAATTAAAAGAACAATTAGTAAACCTACGTATAAAATGCGATATCGTGTTATTCAATTTAGATGAGAACCCTGAGTTAGCTAACCGCGCGCTATTGAGCGGCATCCGTGGCGTGTTTTACACCACGGATAATGCAGATGTATTAATGAAGGGAATTCGTTTACTACTTGAAGACCAGCTTTGGTATCGCCGCGATATAATGTGTAACGCCTTAAACCGCATGCTGCAGTTCAATAAAGACGCTTTACATAAACTAACAGACGGTGATATTGAGCCTGTAAAATTAACCAAGCGTGAAAAAGCCATCATCTCATTAATGAGCAATGGCTCTAAAAATAAAGAAATTGCTGAGTCACTCAGTATCAGCCCACATACGGTAAAAACGCATTTATACAGTGCATTTAGAAAAACCAAATGCCGTAACCGTATAGAGCTTCTTTCATGGGCTCAACAAAATATTCCTGACGAAATTCGCTAATACAGCAATATCATACTCGAATTAAAAACAGGTGCTGCAGCACCTGTTTTTGTGTTTATTAAACAACGTGCTATTTGCTAACATCGGCAATTGCCATTATTCTGAAGCCGTCTCTGTGATTTGCTTGGAATAGCCATGCTCGATTCCCTAACACTCTATTTTGCCAGCGCTGCCATGATGGCAGTTATGACACTGCTTAATTTTTTAACGTGGCGTGCTAATAAGCACACTCCTGGCACCGTACTTTATATATTTTACCCATTGGTATTATTTACCGCACTCATGAGTTTTGCACTACATGGCAATATCGACAGTGTCCTTACCGCGACTTTGGCTAATAGTTTATTATTTAGTGCGTCAATTATACATGGTTTAGCCATTAGCCAATTTTTAGGTTATAAGGGCAAAATCTTCCGTTTATTTGTTGCTGCAACGATTGTGTGCAGCGCAATATTGGTCTACTCAAGTGTTGTTGATCCCAGTTTGCGTATTCGTATTTTAGCCTCCGACTTACAACACATCAGCGAAGCCATTTTTTTACTTTATCTATTTTTTCGTTTTGCCCGCAAACCATACCCAAATGGCAGCATTGTCTATATTTTAATTCTCACCATTGTTTGCTGTATTTTCGCAGGCCGTGCCTTTTTAATGGAAGATATGAATAGCTTTAACCCATTAAAAGAGAACTGGTTTAGTATTACACTACTTGTAAATGGCGTTATTGCACCGATGTTTTATGCCACTGGCATGGCATTACTTTGTAATGAACGCCGCGAGCAAAACCTGAATCAACTAACTTTAAAAGCACAAAAAGATTTAGAAATTCGCGGGCTATTTTTATCCACTATTAGTCATGAAATTCGTACCCCACTCAATGGTATTTTAGGCAGTGCGCAGTTGATCATGAACCAATCCAGCGACCCTCGAGATAAGCCCTACTGCGAAGCTATTATTAACTCGGCCGAATCGCTCAATTTACTGGTTGATAAAGTGCTCGACTACGCCAGCCTAGATCAACACGATGAAGCCCTGTATGAAGAAGATGTAGAGTTTAAAACGTGGTTACATAATTTATGTTTGCTGTTAAGTCCTCTAGCAGAACAAAAGCGCTTACACTTTGAGTTGATTTATGACCTTCCCGAACAAGCGTGCTATTACTGCGATCAGCAAAAACTGCGACAAATCATCATAAATTTAGTCGGTAATGCCATTAAATTTACTGATCATGGTACCGTTAAAATTCGCGCAGAATTGCTCGAAGAACGTCAGCTTGAACATCACATTCGCATTAGCGTCATTGACTCTGGACCGGGTATCGAAGATGACGAAATTGAATATCTAACAGAGCCCTATGTGCAAAGCAGTGCCGGCAAGGAAAAGGGCGGAACAGGCCTTGGTCTTGCAATAACCAGTCGCTTACTCGATAAGTTAAGCTCCCAATTAGATATTATCAGTGAGCTTGAAAAAGGCAGTTCATTTAGCTTTGATATTAACTTAGCGCTAGGGGAGCTCAGTTTAGTGGAACAGCGTCACCAATGTAAAGACTACCTCACAGGCCTAGACGTGCTATTAGTTGAAGACTTAGATCTCAACCAAAAAATAGCCATTGAGTTTATGGCTGACGATGAGCATAAAATAAAACTCGCGCGTGATGGTAAAAGTGCCATTGATTTAATGCAAAAGCATCATTTTGATGTTGTATTGCTCGATATGAACTTGCCAGATCTCACAGGACAAGAAGTACTAAAAACACTCAAAAGAATTGAGCATAAAAACCAACGAACCCCCGTACTCGCATTTACTGCAAGCTTAAGCCCTGACGAAATAAAAGAATACTTTTCTTTAGGTATAAAAGATATTGTCGGCAAGCCAATAAAACAACAAAAATTACGCCAAGCGCTGAGTGATTCGCAAACTAGCCAAGCCCCCAGCATTGCCGTAGAACTCAGTGATGTTCTGTATGACGAAACGGCCGCAAAAACACTCCAAGGTTCATTCACCGACGATGAAGTATCATCTATCTATAATGAGTTTGTTTTATCCGCACGCAACAAGTTAATCCGCGCCCAGCAATTGCTCGATGAAGATAAAGAACAATGCATCAAAGTATTGCATCGCCAAGCCAGCACCGCATTGCAATTGGGTTTTAACCGCTATGGTATGGAGCTGAAAAAAATAGAACGGCGACTACTCGATAGTAAACCTCTAAAAGAATCCCTCACCGAAGCATTGGTGCTATGGCAAAACAGCTTAGAGCAGTATTTAAAGTATGTTCGAAGTCAGTTGGATTAGAGTAGTTAGCAGTATAACGTGTTGTAGTACGCCAATGACAAATTGATTGCTCAATTTATATTAACTTGATGTAATAGGTACTACATTGGATAATTAAAGAGTAGAACTCATGCTAATTTTTAAAGTTTTGATTTTAGTTGCTTTATTAAGGTTACTAATCACCACTGAACGACCTAATTTGTGTGCAGGAATTTACACTGGCCTCGTATTGTTAGTTAATCTTATGTCTGGCTTAGGGTTCATAACAGCTATTGTTGCAACAGCTATCTCAGGTGCATTAGCATTACTTTATTTTTGGCTGCTCAACCATTTCAGAGATACCGCAATTTTCTGGGTAATACTTGTTGTTGGCCTTGTTATCGGTTTAATTTAGTAAAATCATCTCTGTTAATATCGACCGTATACATCTTCGAACCGTTCGATGTCATTCTCATCAAGTATCGCACCGGTTTGAACTTCTATCAGTGTTAGCGGCTCACTTTGAGTATTCGCTAAGCTATGGATTTGACCGGCTGCTATATAACAGGATTGATCGGCTGTTAAAACACACGATTTGCCATCAATGCCTACATCAGCAATGCCAGATACTACCACCCAATGTTCAGCTCGGTGCTGATGGCGTTGGGTTGAAAGCTTGGCGCCAGGGGTTACGATGATTTTTTTTACTTTAAATCCAGTTCCTGCTACCAATACCTGATAACTGCCCCACGGTCGATATACTGCCTGATGGTGAATCAGTTTATCACCATGCTTAACCGCTAGTAGCTTTAATAATTCAGGCAACAGCCCTAACTGATTTCTATCGGCAACTAATGTGGCATCGTGCGTATGAATAATCGCAAGATCACTCACTCCCAGCGCAGCAATAGTATGACCATCTTCACTACTAAGTAAGTTGTTACTGCTATTTGAAACTACATCATCTGTACTTGCATTATTACCTTGCTCATCTTTATCAGCACTTTGCCACAACGCATTAAAGCCACCAACATCATTCCAATCAAGAGCTAACGGCAGTACCGCCACATTAGCACTGCGCTCTAAAATGGCATAATCGATAGAATCACTTGGGCAGTTTTTTAAAGCATCGCTATCTGCGCGGGTAAAACCTAAATCACCTGTAAAGTTAGCGGCTTGCACAATACAGCTCGCTATTTTTGGCGCAAAGCGCTCTAGCTCAGCAAGATATGCACTTGGCGTAAACAGAAACATCCCGCTGTTCCAACTGTACTGCGCGCAAGCAAGGTATTGCTGCGCTAATAAAGAGCTGGGTTTTTCTTTAAATTCATCAACCTCATAGCAATTTGTACCCGCTATTTTTGCGCCTTGTTTGATATAACCATAGCCACAATGTGCTGAATCTGGTTTTATTGAAAAGGTAATTAATTTACCTTGTTCGGCAAGTTTCAGTGCATCAGGTAACTGCTCAACGAGTAATTCAAAGTTACTAATATGATGATCGGCCGGCATCACCAATAATGGTGTATTGATCCCATGCTGTAAGGCAAATTGTGCGGCAAGTGCAATAGCTGGAGCTGTATTTCTCCCCTCAGGCTCGAGCAAGATAGCCTTAGGTTGCACCTGTAACTGTTCGCACTGGCTGCTTGCAATAAAGCGGTGCTGTTCATTACACACTAATATTGGAGGATTAAAACCGTTGTTTGCTACGCGTATTAATGTGCTTTGTAAGAGTGATTCATCGCCCAATAAAGGTAAAAACTGTTTCGGCATCGCGCTACGTGATAATGGCCACAATCGTGATCCAATTCCACCAGCCAATACAACGGGGGTGATTGAGTATGTCATAGCAAACTAACTATTTTGATAATAAAAAACCGAGTTTAACAGACAATCCAGTTTTGAATCATCGAATACCCTGTCGCGTTTTAATAAATGATCCTATAAGTCTGTAAATAAGCTTATTTTCGTTGCCTAATTCGCTTTTCAAATATGCTGTTCTACACTCTATACTATTATTTTATCAAGCGTATTTATTGCTTATATAAGGATGTTTATATGACGAATGCTATTGAGTTAGTAAGCGGTTTCATCCATCGGCTTGGGTTAACTAAAAAACTTATTGCCGGCTTTTTATTGGTTGCCTTAATTCCATTGGCGGTGGTAATAAGTATCGCTCTGTATAGTTCTTCTAACGCATTAAATAAACAAACCTACGCACAACTTGAAGCCGTTAGTGAAATAAAAAAAAGCGCTATTGAACGCCACTTTAAAGACATAAAAGCACAGCTCTTATTTTTATCACAAAGCCCATTGCTTCATCGCGCCGCACATGAATTTAGTGAAGCATTTAAACATCCTCTTCAGGCAAATAATCTTAATAAAATTGAAGAAAAAAAGCTTGTTAACTATTACCAAAATCAATTTTCAACTAAGTACAGCGCTGAAAACGAAGGGATGGCAGCGCCAACACAACTTTTTACTCAACTCTCTCCTGCTGCACGATTTTGGCAATATCAGTACTTAGCTGACAACCCTCACCCCCTTGGAGAGAAAGCAAAGCTGCAACACGCTACAACCCCAAATGAATACAGCCTTACACATGCTAAATACCATGGTTTTTTATATAATTTTGCTCAAAAATTTGATTTTTATGATGTATTTATCGTTGATAACAATTCTGCTGAAGTCGTTTACTCGGTATACAAGGAAGTCGATTTTGCCACATCCTTACAACATGGGCCTTTTGCTAATAGCAACCTTGCCTTGGTCTTTAAAAAAGCGAAAACAATTGCGCAAGATGAAATAGCCTTTGTTGATTACCAGCAGTACTCCCCGTCTTATGATGCACCAGCAAGTTTTATAGCGACCCCAATTTATGAGCAAGGCGTACATACTAGTACATTAATTTTCCAGCTATCTATTGATGCTTTAAATACCATAATGACGGAACGCGCGGGCTTAGGCGAAAGCGGTGAAACTTACTTAGTCGGGCCTGATTTTTTAATGCGATCAGATTCTTATCTCGATGCAGCTAAGCACTCTGTCGTAAACTCATTTCGCCGCCCCGTTCAGGGGGCAGTCAAAACAGAGGCTACAAAACTTGCTTTAGCTGGAGCAAGTGGCCAACAAGTCATAACTGATTATAATGGCTCCTTAGTGCTGTCATCTTATCAGCCTATTAATGTTCTAGGTGTCCAATGGGCATTGCTTGCTGAAATGGATAAGCAAGAAGCATTTGCTGCTGTAGCCCAATTAACAATTTTACTCCTCAGTATTTTGGTACTGTCAGTAATTGCGATTACCGTGGTTGCAGTTTTATTTTCTCGCTCCCTGACACGACCCGTACAGCTATTGGTCGATACAATGCACCACGTAGAGCGCCAAGGTGACTTTTCTGTTCGCGCGCCTGTACTCTCCCAAGATGAAATAGGTATCTCAGCTCAAGCTTTTAATTCTCTTTTAGATGCCTTGCAAGGCGCAATTTCACAGACCAACTCAGTAATGAACAAGATGGCGGTCGGTGAATTCCAACACCGCATAGATGTTTCTTGTAAAGGTGAACTTAACTCTTTAAAGCAAGCGACTAATGAATGTGCTGATTCTTTAGAAAGCGCAATGACTGAGCTAAATCAGGTTATTGATGAAATGAGCAAAGGTAATTTTAATACCGTAATTAGCACCCCTATGCAGGGAGAGCTGGCCACGTTAAAACACAATATAAATGGCTCTATGCAATCTATAAATGGAACTATAAATGAAATAGTCGATGTAATGAGTCATATAGAGCAAGGTAACTTTAAACAACAAGTCACTGTAATGGCGAAAGGCTCATTGGCGCAACTAAAGGACAGCGTAAATAATTCAGTACATAGCTTATTTGGTGCTGTTACAAGTATCAGCAAAGTAATGAGCGCATTACATGAAGGGGATTTCTCTCAGCGTATTGAGCAACCTTTGCAGGGGCAACTTGCGCTGCTTAAAGATGATATTAATGCAAGCGTAGATAATCTCGCTCTAATCATTAAAGATATTAGTGATGTGATGGCCGCCGTTAATCAAGGTAACTTTAAGCTACACGTGAATTGTAATGCTAATGGCCAATTATCATCGTTAAAGCAACATATAAATAATTCGATTCTAAATTTAGACGAAGCAGTTAGCGATATTTCTAACGTAATGACTGCCATTAGCCAAGGTTGTTTTGATAAAATAATTGACTCTCAAATGAATGGTCAACTTGATTCCCTCAAGCATGACGTGAACAATTCAGTAAGTAATCTAAGCACTGTAATAGCTGAGCTTGCAAAAGTAATGGCAGCAATGCGACGTGGTGACTTTAGTCAACAACTAACAAGCCAAATGCAAGGACAGTTAGCGCATTTACAAAAAGATGTTAATAGCTCATTAGCGATCACCGCACAAGCAATCGGCGAGGTCACTCATGTTCTAAGCGCCATTTCACAGGGGAATTTAGCTCAACCAGTACAGGGCGACTATCAAGGTGTATTTGCAACACTCAAAGAAGATGTAAACCATACTATAGGTAAGTTAACGAGCGTTATTACCGGTATTCAAAGCTGTGCAAACCAAGTATCACAAAGCGCCTCTGAAATAGCCGCTAGTAATATTGAAATAAGCCAACGCACCGAGGAGCAAGCATCCAACCTTGAAGAAGCCAGTGCAAGCAGCAGCAATATGCTCGATGAAATCGCTCACGTTGCAAAGCAATCAAGTGAAGCGGTAAGCTTAGCTGATAATGCTCACACAATAGCCACTGAAGGTGGTGAGCTCTCGAAACAAACAGTAAATGCTATTGTAGAAGTAAACAACTCAAGTAAAGATATTAATGAAATTGTCTCTGTAATCGATGAAATTGCTTTTCAAACCAATTTGCTTGCACTAAATGCAGCCGTTGAAGCAGCGCGTGCTGGTGAGCATGGCCGAGGATTTGCCGTGGTCGCAAACGAAGTGAGAAACCTAGCAGGTCGAAGTGCATCCTCAGCCAAGCAAATTAAAAGTATTATTAGCAATAGCAACCAAAAAATTAGCCAAGGCACCATGCTAGCTAACTCATCCGGCGACAAATTAGGGCAGATAGTAAGCGCAGTTGCAGCGGTAAATCATATGATTACATGTATTAATAATTCATCAATTACTCAGCAGCAAGCAATTAAAGAGGTTGACATTGTTGTTCAACGCCTCACCGTTTTAATCCAAGAAAGCTCAGCAATTACTGAAGAAACCATGGCCGCAGCAAAACAAATGGCGGAACAAGCTAATACCATGCGTGATCTTCTACTTTATTTCTCATTAAAGAAAATCCCTTTGTAATAAGCGAGTTAAAGTAAACATGAGCTTTTTATACAATAGCCTAATTAACTAACAGAGCGGTTAAAGTACTTGCTACACTGACACTTGATCGGCACTATATACCCAAACCACCTCTAGATGCAGACTTCAACGTTTCACAGGTGTTTAATATTAAGACGTTACTTTGCAACAATGGCAATCCATTTTAAGAAGTAACAACGATGAGAGTAAGTGCCTATGAAGCAAACGCGTGAGGGATAGATCGTGAAAGTATATTTAAAATGTTTAATGGGGTTACTAAGCTTACTAATTTTGCCTGCGCACGCAGCAGTTTATCAATGCACAATAAAAGGGGTTGCTACATTTAGCCAACAACCTTGCGGCGAAGATGCTGAAATCATCATTATCCCAGAAACCAATAGAACACAAATCGCTAAAAAGGATTCTGACAAAAAAAGTGATGATTCTGTCGAAAATTACATCAGCGGTAAAAAAATTGATAGAAAAATTAAAAAAATTGAGCGCGCGATAAAATTATTGCAAAACGCGCTCTCCGAGCAAAAAATAAAAATAGGTTATATGACTCAAAAAGCGGCAAACCGCTTAGGAGCAGAGTCTATTGCCGATGCGATTGAACAACAAACCATCATTCTTGAAAAAGAAGTGCAGCCTAAAATAGATGAGCTTCAACAGCAAATTGCAGCCTTAAATGTCATTAAAGCTCAACTAGGTCAATAAAGTCCCCTTTATGAGGGTGATAAATCGCTTCATATCAGCGTTATCATTATAGATATGCGGCGAAACTCTTACACCATAAGCACGTACGTCAACACTAATATCAGCCTTAGATAAAGCATCAATAATCGTACTTTGCTTTGCACCAAAATCAAATATAGCCGTTGCGCTACAACTCTCGGGCGCTGTTGGAGAAACTAAAAACTCCCCTAATTCTGCATTTAACAGCATCAACAGGGACAAATTATGCGCACGAATATTTTCAACCCCCAAATTAGCAAAGTAATTGATACTATGCCCTGCAATAACAAAAGGTGCGATTGACGGTGTCCCACCCCAAAAGCGCAGTGCCGTGGCATGATATTCAAAATGGTGTATATCGAATTCGAATGGGTTTTCATGAGAGAACCACCCGACATCTTGTGGTTTACACACTTTAAGCTGGGCCTTACTCAACCATAAATAGGCTGCACCAGGCCCCGAGCACAGCCATTTAACACTTGAGCCAATCATAAAATCGACCTTTACTTCACTCAAATCTAACGGTAGCACACCGGCAGATTGCGCAACGTCAACAAGGCTTAAGCTATTGTTCTGTACACAAAGCTCTGCAATTTTAGCAACAGGTGCCTGTTGACCTGTATTTGAGTATGCGTGGCTTATAAAAACTAAGTCGGTATCTGCTGTCAAATACTGCTGCCAAACCGCAATATCAGTGATATCTAAATGTTCGGGAATGAATTCAATCGATGCCGTTTTCGGTAATGCTTTTTGCATTACAAACCCCATACTTGGAAAGTCACTTTGCGCCATAAGCACTTTACAATGATTGTTAAGCAGTCGTGGGTGCGACATCAAAAGCTTTGTTAGCGCACTAGAAAGATTAACTTGTGGACAAAATTGCTCGCTCGGCGAATTAAATAATAATCCTAATGCATGTGTAAAACGTGTAATAACACCAAGCCATTGCTGCCAAGGTTCTTTATTAGTGTTCTGCCAAGGGGCAAAAAAGTGTTGATTAAAATCAGCTTGGCTACTTTTTAATGATCGCCCCACAGAATGGTTTAGTAAGTAGCAGCCTGATGTTAAATTAAAATCATCTTTGTACATTTACTTTTTCATCCATTGCTTTAGCTGTGTTAAATCATCAAAACGGGTTTTTATATCATCTCGCTGCGCGGCAGCACGGCGATCTCTTAATTGCTCGAGTGAATCAAGCAAGATATGTAATGGGGGGCCACTCGCCGTTACCTTATTTATATGTTGTTGCTGCATTTGCTGCGCAGGCTGTGCAATAAACTTACTCACCAACTGATTGTGATGGCCTATCGCTGTATCGCCATGCAGCTTGCATACTTGGATAAATAATTGCGCATTGGTTTGAAACCACTGACTGTCGCGCTCACTGCCTGCGGCTAAAAAGTCATCCATAATGCTCGGCATACGCATACTTTCACGCAAGGTTTGCTGATCTTCAGGCATCATATATAAAAACTTATCCACCAGCATTTGTGAATAGCTGGGCTCATTTGCAAAGCATAATCCCAACAACATATCGATTACATTTATACCTGCAAAATCCCCTGCATTCGCGCCACGATAAACCTCCTTTCCCACTCGATATGGCTTATAATATGGCCTTACACAAAAGAAGAATCTATCGGTATCCAATTGACTATAGAGCGCATTATTTGATTCAATAACCTCAAGCAAAGCCTGCTTCGCAACTTTAAGTAAATCTGCACATAATGGGTGCGAAATTCCCAATGGTTGAATTTTCAATAATGCATCAGCAACACGCTTATACGCTAAAATGCCCTTGGTGTTGTAATCAATAAACAGTTTCTCATCCGGTAAATCAGTAAAGCGTTTATATAGACCATTGACGGCTTTATTATGAGTTGTTAAATGAGCTGTAGCAAAACGAGGGGTAACTCCGATTGAAGCGCCAATATGCATAGCTAAGGCTGATGCTTCGACTAGTGGTGAAGTCGTTTCACGTGAAGGCTCTGTGATTTCATGTCGTCGACAAGCCCCCATAAATAAACCAACATTACCCAACAGATCAAACGCACTATCAAAACCTTCATCCGTATTACCCTCAGCCAGTAATTTACGAATATGCGCATTACCTTCCATTTCTAGCTGATGCTTATATTGCTCACCTACAAATTCAACATTTGCTTTGTCTTCTTGTTGCCAGTAAATGCTTTCTAGCTGATTATTTATTTCCACAAAGCGGGTTCTGAGCCACTCGTCAAATGCTTGAGTATTTTTGCTCACAGACATAACTCCACACCTAATTATTATTGCATTTATGTTAACAGATAGCATAGAGTACAAATCAACAAAACCGCCAATAAAAAACCAAACTATTAGCAGAAATCACTCTATAATATTAAAAAATAAAACTAAATCACTACAAAAATGAACCTAGATAAAAAAGATCATCAATTACTTCGGTTATTACAAACTCAGGGACGCACTTCCGTGTCAGAGCTAGCAACACATGTTAACTTATCGGACACGCCTTGTTTGAGGCGCATTAAAAAGCTTGAATCTAGTAATGTTATTTGCGGCTATCATGCAGCGTTAAACCCGCGAGCGTTAGGGCTAAATGTTTTAGTTTACGCATTTGTAAGATTAAGCCAAAATTCAGTGGGTGCGGCTCAAATGTTTGAAGAGCAAGTCGAAAAACTAAACCATGTACTTGAATGCTCTGTTATTTCTGGGAGCTACGATTATTTACTTAAAATCATTGCCGCGGATTTAGAGAGCTACGAAAGTTTTGTAAAACATAAACTCGGTAGTATTAATTGCATTGCCAATATTGAATCTACCGTCGTGTTAAAACAAACATTTAGTAAAAAACAATTACCCTTGTAAAAAACATCGCAGCTCAGTCGCAATTCGCTATACTCAATAAACTGTTGTAAATAATGACTCATAAGGAAACATGTGAAAGTATTTCGTTCAACATCCAGTTCATTTTGCTTTTATGTGCTTTTTGCCCTCGCCTATTTTATTATCGGTAAGCTACTAACTAACTTTGCGTTTCAATCTCAAGTTATTCCGATTTGGATCCCTGCAGGTATTGCTTTAGTCGGCTGCTTTATTTGGTGGTGGCGCTTTATTCCTGCTCTATTTATTGCTTCAGTTGCATTTAATTTAAGTATTGGTGATAGCCCAATAAGCGAAAATGCTTTAATCGGCAACACCCTTAATGAAGTACTTTTAATTGGCTGCGGGGCTGTATTGCAAGGGATCACTGGTGCTGCAATCTTAAGATACTGGTTAGGCCACCCTCTGTATTTAAAAACTCGCTTAGCAATCATTTATTTTATTGCGGTTGTTGGTATTGCCGTAAGCCTTATATCAGCTAATATTGGTGTTTTTGCACTTAGTGCATTTAATCCGGCATACAGCATGGTTAATCATTGGCAAAATGTGACTTACTGGTGGTTAGGTGATGCACTTGGGGTTCTTATAACAACCCCTGCTTTGCTCGCACTATTACAACCTAAATTTAAACAACACTATGTAACCCCCCTACCTACAGTTTTTGTATGTTTCATACTGTTCATTTCGGTCGCATCAACAACTAAGCTATACAATCAAGAAAGTAAATCAAATGCCTTACAAATTGCAAAACGCGAGGCACAAGTAATTGAAAATAGTTTATTTAGATATCTAAACCGTAGCCAAATTGCTGTACAAAGCTTAGCAAGCCAAATGCAAGCATCCCCAAATTTAAGTCAGCAAGAATTTCATAACTATGCAGCTGAGTTACTTGCTCAACACACCTTTATTAAAGCCCTGTCTTGGAATATAAAAGTACCTCAGGCAAGAGTCGATGATTTACGCAAAGACCTTGCTGAGATTTATCAAACTGACGTGAAAGTCAAAGGTGAGCCCCTTGCTTCAGACGATCCTTTAGTCGTTGTAAAATATATCGCACCTTTAGAAGGGAACCGCTCCGCGCTTGGCCTAAATGTATTTTCTAATCCAGCTCGTCGTGCCACGCTACTCGATCCTAATATCAAATATCAGCCCGTTGGCACTCAAATAATAAACCTCGTCCAAACCAAAGAGCCAGCGCCAGCTTACTTACTTTTTTCACCTGTCTATCAGCAAGGTACACAAGATGATCCAATAAAAGGTTATGCAACAGGTGTTTTTTTAGTTCGAAATATTATTGATCAAGCGATTAATGATGAGCAAAGCAATATGTTTAATATTGCTTTATTTGAAGATCAAGCAGACACCCCTTTCTATCTAGGAAATAAAAATACAACTGTAATCGGTGATGATTTTACCACTATAAAAATTAGTTTTTCAGGACAAGTATGGCATTTACAACTAGCAATAAAAGATGAGTTTATACCTCACCAAGCAAATCACTTAACGTTGTTTTTGCTTATTCTACAAGTGGTAGTGAGTACACTTATTTTGCTGGTTTTATTATTATTCAACCATCAACATATTGCATTATCGCGTTTAGTTACCGAGCGCACACGCTCATTAGTACGCGCTAAAAAGCAATCTGATTTAGCAAACCAAGCTAAAAGTCGCTTTCTCGCCAATATGAGTCACGAAATTCGCACTCCACTTAATGCTGTTATTGGTTTTTCGACGCTGGCAAAAAAAGATGATGACGCTAAAACATTAAATGGCTACCTTCAGAAAATAAATTTAGCGTCTAAATCACTATTAAGCCTTATCAATGATGTGCTGGATATTTCTAAGATTGAATCACAAAAATTAACACTGGAATTAAGCCCATTCGATTTAAATAACTTACTTGATCGTATTAATACTATGTTTGAACAAAGTGCACACAATAAAAAAATAAACTGGACTATGAACAATCAACTGCCAACAAACATCTGGTTTGAAGGCGATGCTATGCGTGTTGAGCAAATATTATTAAACCTATGCAGTAATGCAATAAAATTTACCGCTGAAGGTGAAGTGAGTGTCAGCGCGCTTGCCAAACAAGTTGATGATACTCGTATGCAAATAACCATCATCATTAAAGATTCTGGTATTGGTATAGAGCCTGCTGATCAACGCAAGCTTTTTGATGCATTTACACAAGCCGACAATTCAACATCAAGACGCTTTGGTGGCACAGGTTTAGGCCTAGCAATTGCAAAGGAATTAAGCTTATTAATGGCTGGCGATATAACACTAAGCAGTGCTAAAGGAGAGGGCTCTACATTTACTTTTACCGTGTTACTGAATATATGTGCACCGATAGAAAAACCGCAAAAAACTCAGGAAAATGTTGATTTAAGCACCCTAAGAATATTGGTGGCAGAAGATAATCAAGTCAATCAATTGGTCATAAAAGCAATGCTGAGCGCTCTTAAAATCACCCCCATAATTGTTGAAAACGGTGAGCTTGCTGTCGCCAAAGTTCAAGAGCATGATTTTGACTTAGTGCTCATGGATTGCCAAATGCCCATTATGGATGGCTACCAAGCAACAAGCTTAATTCGTAAAATTAAAACGGCCGAACAATTGCCAATCATTGCATTAACAGCAGATGTAATGCCTGAAGATAAAGCTCATGCATTAGCCATTGGGTTTAATCAACACCTTGCAAAACCTCTCGAACTCGATAAGCTAACCGAGTGCCTAACCAACTATGTAGATGTTTATGAGCCTTAATGGAATATTGCTAACCCTTACTTTACTTGTCACCTCTAATATTACTCTCGCTCAAACTAACTGTATTAATCAGTTAGCGGATCTAAGTTATATTATGAAAAGTAAACAACAAGGCCTGTTAAGGTTTGAAAGTAGCCGCCCTGCTACCGATTTTTCGTATCAAACGGATCTCGCATTTAGTGATTATTTAGCGTTTGCATATCAATATATTTTAGCTAAAAATCCACGTGCATCTATGCCTTGCCCTATTTTTACTGACACCTATCAACACCTAGTTAAACAACAACAGCGAACAAGCACACCAAATATTGTTGATTTGATAGCGCCATTTGAATTACGCCAAAATAACAATCATAAAGCCGTGTTATTAATACACGGGCTCACTGATTCGCCATTTACCTACCACGATCTAGCCCAAATTTACTTTCAACAAGGCTATACAGTTCGAACTTTATTATTACCCGGTCACGGCACTGCCGCTGATGCGTTAAGTAATATAAACGCCAAGCAATGGCAGCAAGCAACAGCTTATGCAATCAAGCGCACAGTTAAAGATTTTGATCAGGTGATTTTAGGGGGCTACTCTACGAGTGCCGCACTTTTACTTAATTACTTAACAGTGCAACCAGTTGACTCGAAAATAAAAGCGCTTATGCTGTTTTCACCCGCGACAGAACCACATAATAAAAATGGCTGGCTTGCCAAGTGGATTGACCGTATTCCCTTCATTAACTGGATAGATAAAGATGCCGATATTGATTTTGCAAAATATGAGTCATTTCCATTTAATGCAGCAACCGCCGCCGATGATGCAATGCACTCTATCGCGTTATCAACATTAATAAAACGGCCATTACCAAACTTGCCTATTTTTTCAGTGATGAGTGATGTCGATACCACGATAGATACTCGTGCGTCGCTGCAGTTATTAACGGCATTACACGATGTAAAAGCACGCCCAGCTAACCGTTTAGATACCTTGGTTTATTATGGTGATGCAACAAAAATCACCCGTGACTTTCCCGATGATTACACACTATTAAACCCGCAGTGCAAAAGTTCTACCTGTAAAAACATTCATGGCATTTCCCATATCGCCGTCGTTAACTCACCAAACAACCCTTATTATGGCATAGCTGATGTTTATCGTAATTGCGGTAGTTATCTTGATGACGATGCATTATATAAGCTGTGTAAAACAACCAAAACACCTAATATTGGCGAGCGTACTGCTGAAAACATTGCCGCATTTCCAACCTTTCAACGCCTCACTTATAACCCTTATTTTACTGAGCAAGCACATTATATAAAACAGTTTATAAAGCAGGTTGAAGGCTTTCAAGGTAATCAATAATGACCACATTTAGTCACCGCTGGCTTGCCAGCATTAGTGAGATTGAGGCTGGCGTTTGGCAGCAATTTTTTACCGATAATCCCTTTACGAACCATGCGTTTTTATTTGCATTAGAACAAAGCCAATGCGTATCAGCCACGACTGGTTGGCAACCACAACATTTAGCTATTTATCAAAATGATATTTTGGTGGCACTGGCCCCCGGTTATTTAAAAAGCCACTCATATGGTGAATATGTGTTTGACTGGGCGTGGGCGCAGGCGTATGAAAAGCATGGCCTAGAGTATTACCCTAAATGGTTATCGGGCTCTCCATTTAGCCCTATTGAAGGGCAGCGTATAGCGATTGACCATGCGCAACCAGATCAAGTATATCAATACATTACTGCGCTTTTAACAAGCCAGTGTGAACAACAAGGTTGGTCTGGCTGGCACGTTAACTTTTGCACACAGCAGCAAGTATCACATCTCACCTCTCATCAAGGCATGCATCGTACTGGTGTGCAGTTTCAATGGCAAAATCAAAACTACGCTACTTTTGATGATTTTTTACAGCATCTGACCGCACGTAAGCGTAAAGCTTTAAAAAAAGAGCGCAGTAAAATAGCACAGCAAAATATAACTATTAACTGGTTACAGGGCGAACAAATCACTGTAGAGGTGATGAGCCAGTTTTGTGAGTTTTACCAACGGACTTATTTAAAGCGCTCTGGCCACATGGGCTATTTAAACCATGATTTTTTTATTTTACTGCATGCCTTAATGGCCGAACAACTGGTGATCATGCACGCAATACATGATGGTGAAGTCATTGCGGCAACGCTGAGCTTTAAAAGCAATGACACATTATATGGGCGCTATTGGGGAGCCGTTGAAGAAGTAGACTGCCTGCACTTTGAGCTTTGTTATTACCAAGGTATTGAGTATTGTATTAAGCACCAACTTAGCTGCTTTCACTCAGGTGCGCAGGGCGAGCACAAAATAGCCCGTGGTTTTGCCCCAGTATTTACCCACTCAGTGCATAATGTGATAGATAGCAACTTTCGCCCTGCAATCGCAGATTACTTACAACGTGAACGCCAACATATACATATCTATCACCAACAGTGCGCTGAGTTATTACCTTTTAAAGCAGACGTTTAAAAATTAATAACTGATTATTGGCAGGCATAGCGATATCTTCAACAAACGTTAAACCTGCTTTTACGGCTAATTGCTGTACCCATTCAAAATCACGAATGCCGCTTTGCTCATCTTGCTGCTTTAAAAACTCATCAAAGCGCTGATTACTTTCACTAGTAAAAGCGCCATTGTATTTAAACGGTCCATAAATACACACAATGCCTTTTGCGACTAGATGCTTGCTCACGCCAGTAAAAAATTGCTCAACCAATGGTTTACTCACGATATGCAAAGTATTGGCGGTATAGATTGCGTCAACGGTACTTACAGGCCATGGATTATTTAAATCTAGCTCAATGGGGGCGTGTAAATTACTCAGCTGCACTTCATCAACCCATTGTTTAATGCCATTGTGATTCACAAGGCGATCACTGGTGTGCCATTGTAAATGAGACAAATTCGCAGCAAAATGCACGCTATGTTGACCCGTACCAGAGCCAACTTCGAGTACGCTTTCAGCATGCGCCAAATGGGGTATGATGCCACGTAATATTGGGCTCTTATTGTTTTCGCAGGCTTGTGAGAAAGGTTTTATCATATTGCAGTGCACCAATATTGGTAAATTATGCCTCCAAGTAAAACAAATATCCTTCATAATGTCGCGCAAAAAAACCACATTTAAAGTAAATGTTTTAATATTCAATGTAGTAAAAAAAGATTTAATCATGGTATGGGTTATGCACTCTCTTAATCGAATCAACTAAATGGAGAAAACTATGTATATATCCCCTTACACCGCTCTAGACGCTGCAGTTGCAGTTGCAGCAAGTGAAAAACCAGTGACTGATAAACTAGGCAGCGATGAACGTGCTACTGTAATTGATTTACTATCACAAAAAAATCAGGCATTAACACATGAAACCGACCAAATATTTATCCTTGGCTATAATTAAACAACTCGCCTCCTGTCATTATTTACAATTTGTGACTTGCACCGAAACCGATTAACTGTAATGATAACAATTATCGTTACAGTTAATCGGTTTTCTTATGCATGAACATCAAGCTATGCTTTATTATCAACAGCAAATGAAATGTGTTTGTCAACGTCCGGGGCTACATGCTCCCGCGTTAGTTGCAAATTATATTGAAGCTGGTTTGAGTGCTGCACGCTATTACGAAAAAAATAATAGCATGCTATTACAAGAGCTCTATCTAAGACGTACTTTTCATGAAATCCTCAACAAAATGTGCGACTCTTTAATTCATTGTGCCATTCGTAAGCAATGTTTAGAGCAACTGTATAAACCTTTACTGGCGTTAAAGCGCTTTTATAGAAGCCATAATAGTACCGGGAAATACCTCATATTAGAGCGTGAAGCCCGTATTCTCAGTCACGAATTCAACCCTTTCTAGGAGCTTTTATGAGCGAATTTAGAACCGAATCAGATAGCATGGGCGAACTACAAGTCCCTACAGAAGCACTTTATCAAGCGCAAACTCAACGAGCTGTAAATAACTTTCGCATTAGCGACTTAGTAATGCCAAAACAGTTTATTACTGCTCTTGCGTACATCAAACAAGCCGCAGCTCAAAGCAACAACGAACTTGGTCATTTAAGTAAAAATAAAGCACTGTTAATCGAACGTGCATGCCAAGAGATCATTGATGGTCAACATTTAGAGCACTTCCCTATTGATGTGTTTCAAACTGGTTCAGGTACCAGTACCAACATGAATGCGAATGAAGTAATTGCAACACTGGCAAGTCGTTATGGTGATGAAGTTATTCATCCTAACGATGATGTAAATATGGGCCAAAGCTCTAATGACGTGATCCCCACAACCATTGCGGTGAGCAGTGTTATAAACGTGGTGTATGAATTATTCCCGGCGCTAGATCAGTTATCACAAACGCTAGAGCGTAAAAAATCTGAAGTGGGTGACATTGTCAAAACTGGCCGTACCCACCTGATGGATGCCATGCCAGTTACATTCGCGCAAACTCTTAGCACGTGGCAACATCAAGTTGATACTGCGATGGCGGGTATTCGCTTCAGCTTAGACGGCGTGTCAGCTTTAGCGCAAGGCGGCACTGCAGTTGGCACTGGTATAAATGCTGATCCTCTCTTTGCGGAGCAATTTTGTAAAAACCTCAGCGCCAATGTTGGCGTACGTTTTACACCGAGTAAAAACTTCTTTTATAATATTGGATCGCAAGATGCGATTGTTGCTTTATCGGGGCAATTAAAAGTACTTGCCGTCGCACAAATGAAGATAGCTAACGACCTACGTTGGATGAATTCCGGCCCGTTGGCGGGCCTTGGTGAAATAGAGTTAGAAGCATTACAACCTGGCTCTTCAATTATGCCAGGCAAAGTAAACCCTGTGATCCCTGAAGCGGCTGCTATGGTCAGCGCACAAGTGATTGGCAACGATGCAACGATTACAGTTGCAGGCCAATCAGGCAACTTTGAGCTCAATGTCATGCTACCTGTGATCGCCTATAACATTTTGCAAAGTATCGAACTGCTAGCAAATAGTAGCCAAGCCTTAGCCGATAAAGCAATCCGCTCTTTTAAAGTTAATCAAACTAATATTGATAAAGCACTCGCTAAAAACCCAATCTTAGTAACCGCACTTAACCCTGTAATTGGCTATGCTAAAGCCGCTAAAATAGCCAAACAAGCATACCAAGAAGGTCGCCCAATACTCGATATTGCCGAACAAGAAACAGATCTATCACGTAGCGAGCTGGAAACTTTACTTAACCCCGCAAAGTTAACTCAAGGCGGGCTATAAAAAATATTAAACCCGTCCACAGCGACGGGTTTAACCTTTGAATGCCATAGTTTTTATTGCTGTGTAATCTGCAAAGTGTATGATGGTGATTACTTGTTCATCACTGTGAAGGTTATTATGCGCTTATCTCTTATCGCTGTTTTGCTGCCGTTATGTTTATCTGCATGCTCAGATGCTGGTACATCAGGTTCTAACACTACAAACTCTGTGGCTGAAAACTCTGACACTTCAGAGCACGCTCAACTAAGCCCAGCTCCCGCAGCCCTTATTAAAGACAATCAAACAACTAAAGTAGACCCACTAACAAACGTTGTAGCCAGCAAAGAAAGTCTTAGTATCGCTCACCAACAGTTAAAAGATTTAATTAGCGATCCACAGTGTGATGACCATACTCAGTGTAAAATATTAGCTATTGGCAGTCGTGCTTGCGGCGGCCCGAGTAGCTATGTTGCTTATTCAACTAAATCAGCCGATGAGCAAGAAGTGCTCGCATCAGCAAAGCAAGTCACTTCATTAGAAAGCCAATTTAATGCGCAAACGGGTATGATAAGTATTTGCCAACACCTAACTGAACCAAGTGCTCAATGCATTGAAAATAAATGTGTTAAACTTGAAGGCTCTGCAGCAAGTGTTTATTAAGGGATAATAGTATGAGCCGTTTTTCTTATTCTAAATTATTAGCTACCGCAACTGGTTTGCTGATGCTCAGTGGCTGTGCTAATACTGCTGACTCTTCAAAAAATAATAATGTAGATTTATCTAAATCTAACAAAGCATTGGGTGAGTTGATCCAAGAAAATAACTGTACAGCCAGCTTTCAATGTAAAGTGCTTGAAGTCGGGCAACGTGCCTGCGGTGGGCCGAGTCGGTATGTAGTCTATTCAACGTTACAAACGCCACAAGAAAAAGCAGAGCAATTAGCACGTCAAATTACTGCACAAGAAACGGCTGAAAATAAAGCGAACGGATTAAGTGATTGCTTACCGATTTTACCTATTCAAGCATTATGCATTGCTCAGCGGTGCCAGTCTTTTGACCTGAAATAATATGGTATTCACTATGTTATTAATGGAAGCAATGAGGAAATCACTACAACCGCCACGATGCAAACCCCGGCCTTAAAAATATACTGTACTGGCATTTGTTTTTTTATCCAGTAGGCATAAATAAATCGTACAAAATAACTTGCTGCAGTACCAAATAAAGCAAATATTAGTAGGTAGGCGATTAACAGTATATTCACGGCAGCTCATTCTTTAATAATTTAAGCCCTCAGTGTAAGGGCTTAAATTCAATAAGGCAAAGCTTAGCGCTTACTTGTGTGTGCAATTAACAGTTCAGCAACTTGCTGTTTTACTGCGCGCTTATCATCGACTGCAACCCCAAAACGATCTGCAAGTAAGGCGATCTCTTCGTCATTAAGATTAAACGACAATCGCTGCCGCGTCTTTTTTGATTTTACATCAAGAGCCAAAATTTTACGGATCATATCTGATGGTGTCAGTTCTTGGTCAATCGCTTGTTTTTTTATCGATTTTTGTACTTCACTGCTTAAATCAAAGGCCATTTGGGTTGCTCTAACCGCTTGCTCTTGGCGCTGCCATTTAGCCTTTGCATCACTCACTTTGCGTCTCCAGGAAACAAATCAACAATATCACTCATTGGACGCGTAAGCGTAAGTGATACCTCTGTTTCACCGCCATCCCAAATTTCAATATTTAAGCCAAAGCCTTCATCGGGCGATGCTAAACAGATCATCTCACATGGTTCACCACCTTCTTGCTCATAACGAGGCAAGGTTTGACCACGGTAATCTTTATTATGAAAATAACAAACATAAGGCGACTCACTTTGTTGATAGCTTTTAGCTAAAAACTGCATGTGGCGCTCAGGTGTATTTTGTACATCAATTTGTGTCAGTGAATCTTCATCAAAAATACGCGAAAACTCATCTAAGCCAAAAATCTCTTCAACTTCATCGCGCTGAATCTTTATTGAGAAGTTAGCCCACTCCTCACCATCGTCTTGCTCAATTTGTAAAAAAACAACTTGGCCACTGTTTGTTTCAAGTACAAATTCAGTATCACTGCTGTGCTGATATTGATACGTTTGAATATCAATAACACGCAATGTTTCGCCTTTTAACCACGAAGGGTAAGCAAACGAATCAATAACGCTAAACATGTCGCCTTTTTTAAGTTCGCTGGCATGATTAAGCTGACGCTCTGGCTCTTTTTTAGATTTAAAAAAATTAAACATAGGAGACTGCCTTTAAGCAAAAAAGGCAACAAGGCCGAAAGCCTGGTTACCTTTTTAAAATATGGACGTAAATATTAGCTATTTTGCTTCGCTTTAATGCGAGCTAAAATATCAGCGCTTTTTGGACTTGAATCGCCAATGCCTGCTTCAGCCATTTTTGCTTTTAGATCATCGCCGTTTACATCAGACTCAAGCTGTTTAGCTGCACCAAGCTGGTCGCTACGATCTTGCTGACGTTGCTTAATACGCTCTAAAGATTGACGAGCCGACGTCATAGACGAGCTGTTTGTATTTAGCGTGCTGTTAACAGCCATTGTCGCTTGTTGAACGCTTTCAGTCGTCTTAACCATAGTAAGCTGACGTTGATTTTCTTTGATCGATTTCTCAGCGTCTTTAACTTGCTGCTTAAGGGCAACAATGTGGTTACTAAAACCCGATAATACTTGTTCGTTTTCAGCTTTCTCAGCTTCAAAATCACCAATTTTTTCTGCAATTTCTAGCGCCAACGCTTCGTTGCCCTTTTCAAGCGCTTGCCCTGCATATGCTTCATGTTCAGCGATTGATGCATCTACAGCGCTAATTTTACGCTTAGTTTGCATTTCTTTAGCCATTACTTCCGTAAGGCTTTTCTTAGCGCGGTGGAGAGCATTTTGCGCGTCAGCAATTTCTTGCTCAAAAATACGGATGCCATTTGCATCTACAATTGCTTCGCCTGCTTCACGAGCGCCGCCACGTACTGCTGTAAATAATTTTTTCAAAATACTCATAATCTTAACTCCACTAACTAGCTATTAATCATTTAAATACAAAGTCACGGCTTCTAGTGCATCTATAGCGTTATCTGCTAATGTCACTAGTTCGTGGGTAACATCATCTAATGATGAGTTTACCGACAGTGCACCAAAAATCGCGTATTTGTTATCGATTTTAGCAAATGCACTCAGCGGAATTGGCACGTTTAAACGTAGTAATGTTTCGTTTAATTCGTTGCGTAATTCACTTTTAACTTCATTTTCGTCAAACAAGTAGCTAATACATAATAACTGCTCTTGTGTTTGCGTAACAAAAATTGGAAGTTCATCATTTCCATCAACAATGACTTGTAACACATCCTGCTCACCTGGATTGGCAATCAAGAAAGATTCAAAGTTAGCGCCTTCAGTTTCAAAAGCCGCTAATTTTATTGAAAGTTCGTTTAATTCCATGTCTGTGCCTTTTTGTCGTTTGACATATTATGTCTGAGTTAAGATTCGCACGGGCGACATATTATGTCAACCATGTTTTATTAATTTTTGTATAATTCGCTTTCTACCTGCCACGCACTTCGGTAATAATCATACAAAGTACCTGTGCCTAATTGATTGACTTCAATATCATTTATTTGTTCAAAATAATGATTTGGAAACACAAATGAAGCCAATAAATATTTTTGACTGATCCACCTAGAAGCAATAGGTAGCGTTTTTATATCGCTAATTCTGGCACTGGCAGGTTTCCCTGCGGTTGTTGCAATCGTCCAGCCCCACTGACCAAAAGACGGAATATTTTGCTGATACTGCTCAACATGCTTAAATCCAGCTGCTTTCACTGTTTTACCAATGCTTAAAAATGCGTTTTTAGCATGGTACGGTGACGTTGACTGCACTGCCATGGCCCCATCAGCAGCTAGCAGTTGACGCACGTGATTGTAAAAATAATCACTGTACATTTTATTTAAGTCGGGATGGTTTGGATCCGGTAAATCAATAATTATAGTATCAAAGCGCTCCCCTTCACCGAGCAACCGCTCGACTTCTAAGAATGCATCACCAACAATGATATTAGCTCGCGGATCTAACATCGCATTATTATTAAGCTTACTTAAACGTGCAGTGATCTCAGCAGGTGCAATAAACTCATCACTTGGATAACCAAATAAATCAAGTAGCTGTCCATCTAAGTCAATTAAAGTAACTTTTTTAACGGGCCATTTTAGTGCATCTCTTAATGCTAAACCGTCGCCACCACCCACAATCAAAATATTATCATGACGGTTTGAAGCCAACATCGCAGGATAAACTAACATAGAGTGGTAAATCTGCTCATCAACACTAGAGAACTGTAAACGTCCATTTAAATAAAGATCTGTAATAGGCTCTGGCTGATTAAGGCTTAAACGCTCTGTGAGTACTAAGTGCTGATATTTAGTCGCTTCAGAATAAATAACTTTATCCTTATACAATACGTTACTTAAATTTTTCATCCAGCTACTGCCAAGCACTAAAATAAAAGCAAATAGCACGAGCAAAAGGATATGGCATACAAGTAATAATTTGGCGAAACGTACATGGGTGTGATAACGCCATAAAAATGCCAGCCCTGCAATAATATTAAACAAAGCGGTCCATGCGGCTGCTTGCATAATCGGCATAGACAGCATGATACTCACCCAAATAGCCGCGCCAATACCGGCACCAATATAATCTGCACCATAGATAGTGCCTGCATTATTTTCTAAAAAGCGGCCATAAACGTGCTGACGAATACGCGCTATTAACGGTATTTCCATACCAATCAATAAACCAAGTAATAGGCCAAACACATAGGGTAAAAATCGAGACCAATCTTGAAGCTGTTGGAACACATAACCATTTAATATGGTATCGGCAGGTAAATTGAATATCTCAGAAAAAATATGAGGTAATGAATAGCTTACAGCAATGATACTCGCTATTGCTAAAATACAACCCATACCAACAAGTGCAATCAAACTCTCTAGCCATGCAAAAGCGGTAAACGCATCTTTAAACCAGCGCGCTAAAAATGCACCGATCCCCATAGCAACAATCATGGTGCCAATCATCGCATAAATAGCACTTTCAACAGAGCCTAATACACGCCCGGCATAATGCGACAAAAGATATTCATATATAAGGCCACACCCGGCAAGTACGGCCATAACAGTAATTAATAAAAAATCATGCCCAAGTAAGGCGTACTTACTTGGGCTTTGCTTAGAATGTGACAAGTTTTATGCGCCTAGTAATGTAGCCATGGTAACACCAACAGCAAACGATACCGCTGCTGAAATAGCCGCTACGCCTACATTTTTCTGACGGTTAACTTCATCTGAAATATCGCAACCTGATAGAATAATTTTGATTGTGATCAGATGTAACACTATAAATACAAGCAGGCTTATCATTGCGCTTACAGCCCAGTAAAGCAAACTAGCACTAATATTATCAGCAACATACGGTGCAATACCTGTTGCAGCAGTAATCGCAAGTGCGCTACCGATTAGGAAACCAGCATAACGAATCCCAACAGCCAAATTGCCATCTACAATAGCCTGCTGCAAACAATCGCCGCTGCGATTTGTACGCTTAAACAGTTGCACTCGATACTGACTTACTAACAAAAGTACAATGCTACCAATCACAAATGCAGCAATAACAATTGGAAGTCCATACCAACCATCTGTTGCGACCCAAAATAGTGCAGAACGGATGACAATTGCAACACTCACAACATGGCCAAAATCAATCACTGCCGCTGTGACATTACCTTTTACTATCTCATCATGTAAGCTAACTTTTCGTAAAGCCACTTTATCCTGAAAAAAGTGCCCTAACTTAATTAGGGTAATTGCCAATAAACCGTAAGCCGTCATTTGCAGCGCTTCTTGCTGTAGCGTTGCAGCAAATGAGCCACTGCTTACACCAGTTAAAACAATGGCCAATGCAACTAAACCAGCAGCAAAACTAATTCCAAACGCAAAGTTATCGCGCTCTGTAATTTCATCATTCGCGTGTAAGTTTGATACCCAGCCTTTGATATATTTTAGACTCACAAATAAAGCGATAATAATTGCGAAATCGATCGCTATCGCTTGTAGTGACCACATTGTTATTCCATTAAATTCGTACATATTATTTACACTCCAACACTAATTCTTTAAATAGCCGTTTACTTACCGCGACTTACGCCACGAGAGGTTCTATTATTGCTGTTTCTCACCGTTCCAGAGCCTTTGCTATAACTACTACGGCTTTTAGGTGGCGTATAACTGCTGCGACTTAACCCTGATGCACCTGTCTTTTTAGAAGCATACGGGCTTGAGAATTGCTTACCTTGGCGTTGATATGATTGTCTGGTGCGGGTTTCAACCGCAGTTTGCGCTTTAATTTGCTTGGGACTAGAGTAGCGTGAGCGCCCATAATCACTGTAATAACTATATTTACGACGTTTACTCCAGCTACCATATTCAACGCGATCAAACACATCACCTAAAATACGATACATGCCGTACCACTGCCAAAAACTAATTCCGTTACTGTTAGTCTGCCAATTGCCGTAGTTAGGATTGCCGACTAGCTGATTACCTTCACCAACGCCTTCAGCCTGTTGGCTAATTGCTCCAACTCGTGCTAAAGAGCCCCCTGACATATCAGCAAGCATATTAATCGGATCAGTCAATGCATCAGCAAACAAAGTAGGTTTGACGGCATCGCGCAACAAATCTAAATTTTGTAAAGAATCTTCATAAGGAGGGATTAAATAAGTGCTTTTTATATCGGTAAGACGCTGTGTCAGGCCAGCATAAAGTGCACCTTTTTGAGTTGCGTCTTGTGCTATAACAGATGCAACCTGTGATAACTCCGGTTTTTCATTTGCGATAATACGTGCATATTCACTCAATAGTGTCGCATTACGAATTGAGCCATTATCCAATGCTTTGCCGAGTTCATTTAACTCAATTTCAGCTTTAGCAATAGATTGTTGAATTGTTTGTTGCAACTGCTCTTCTTTCGATTGGCAGCCCATAAGCAAGCTTATCAAACAAAACAGGCTTATAAGTTTCCAAGCTTTTATATTCGACATTCATGTCACCTGATTTTCTAAATTAACCTGCCTAGTTTTACACAGCTCAGAAAGTAAACCAAGGATGAAATTGCAACAAGATGATATTTTCTAAAGGTCAAAGCCTATGTTTTACTGCACTCAACTTTTAATTAGCTAGATGGCAACTAGAAGGTGACACGAGCTCCCCCTCATAGCCGACAAACACTCTATACGATAACCCCCTCAAAAATTTGAAGTGCTCTGCTTTATAAACATAAGCTCAGCGAGTTAATCTAGTAATGGTTTTTGCAAATTTAGTTGGACGCTCTCTCATTTGAATTTAAAAACTGCTCAATTAAAAATGGATACTTAAATGTACAAATACCCAATACATAGTATGACCCTATCTAACTAGGCTGAATGATTTATTCTTATTACATTGACAATGTTGTCTCATTAAAATAATTTAAAAAGGTACAAAACCAAAAATGAAGAACTCTTCAATTATAATAAGGAATTTTTAATGAAGAAAATATCCATTGCCGCTTTTCTAATGTCTTCGCTATTTTTAAGCAGTCAAACATTCGCCGCTGATTTCTGTATAACTAAAGAGAAGTAACCAAGCAGGATGCTAGTATTAAGCTCTGCCGGTGGTTTGTCATCGTCCCTATTTCCTATACTGCATGGCGATTTAAGAGATATTCCACTTGAGAGTAAAACAGGTAAAATTACTGGGATTAATTACACATCTGCAAATTACCCAGATTCTTTTGGCGAGATTGTTGAATTGTGCTTTTATCGAGCATATAACAACAATCCCGTTAAGTGCGAACCGGTGTTTGTCAAACTAGTTGTCGCGATCACTACGTTATGCACTCTCCACGTTGACGATTTCACGTTCGGGGTTTAGGTGCACTTTTTCTGGTAAATCCCAGTTGCGGATGTCACCACTCCAGCGCTTAACAATCATCTGTGTGGACACTACGAACAAATAAGTTCTAAATCGTATAAGGAGGTGATCCAGCCCCAGGTTCCCCTAGGGCTACCTTGTTACGACTTCACCCCAGTCATGAATCACTCCGTGGTAAACGTCCTCCCGAGGGTTAGACTATCTACTTCTGGAGCAACCCACTCCCATGGTGTGACGGGCGGTGTGTACAAGGCCCGGGAACGTATTCACCGCGTCATTCTGATACGCGATTACTAGCGATTCCGACTTCATGGAGTCGAGTTGCAGACTCCAATCCGGACTACGACGCACTTTAAGTGATTCGCTTACTCTCGCGAGTTCGCAGCACTCTGTATGCGCCATTGTAGCACGTGTGTAGCCCTACACGTAAGGGCCATGATGACTTGACGTCGTCCCCACCTTCCTCCGGTTTATCACCGGCAGTCTCCTTAGAGTTCTCAGCATTACCTGCTAGCAACTAAGGATAGGGGTTGCGCTCGTTGCGGGACTTAACCCAACATCTCACAACACGAGCTGACGACAGCCATGCAGCACCTGTATCAGAGTTCCCGAAGGCACCAAACCATCTCTGGTAAGTTCTCTGTATGTCAAGTGTAGGTAAGGTTCTTCGCGTTGCATCGAATTAAACCACATGCTCCACCGCTTGTGCGGGCCCCCGTCAATTCATTTGAGTTTTAACCTTGCGGCCGTACTCCCCAGGCGGTCTACTTAATGCGTTAGCTTTGAAAAACAGAACCGAGGCTCCGAGCTTCTAGTAGACATCGTTTACGGCGTGGACTACCAGGGTATCTAATCCTGTTTGCTCCCCACGCTTTCGTACATGAGCGTCAGTGTTGACCCAGGTGGCTGCCTTCGCCATCGGTATTCCTTCAGATCTCTACGCATTTCACCGCTACACCTGAAATTCTACCACCCTCTATCACACTCTAGTTTGCCAGTTCGAAATGCAGTTCCCAGGTTGAGCCCGGGGCTTTCACATCTCGCTTAACAAACCGCCTGCGTACGCTTTACGCCCAGTAATTCCGATTAACGCTCGCACCCTCCGTATTACCGCGGCTGCTGGCACGGAGTTAGCCGGTGCTTCTTCTGTCAGTAACGTCACAGATATGCTCTATTAAAACACACCCTTTCCTCCTGACTGAAAGTGCTTTACAACCCGAAGGCCTTCTTCACACACGCGGCATGGCTGCATCAGGCTTGCGCCCATTGTGCAATATTCCCCACTGCTGCCTCCCGTAGGAGTCTGGGCCGTGTCTCAGTCCCAGTGTGGCTGATCATCCTCTCAAACCAGCTAGGGATCGTTGCCTTGGTAAGCCATTACCTTACCAACTAGCTAATCCCACTTGGGCTAATCTTTTGGCGTGAGGCCCGAAGGTCCCCCACTTTGGTCCGTAGACATCATGCGGTATTAGCAGTCGTTTCCAACTGTTGTCCCCCACCAAAAGGCATATTCCCAAGCATTACTCACCCGTCCGCCGCTCGTCAGCAAAGTAGCAAGCTACTCTCTGTTACCGCTCGACTTGCATGTGTTAGGCCTGCCGCCAGCGTTCAATCTGAGCCATGATCAAACTCTTCAATTAAAAGTTTTTTCTGTTCTCATCCAATAA